>JAPLAE010000034.1 GCA_026393455.1 Actinomycetota bacterium | reverse complement strand
CACCGGAATCGCGAGTGAGTTCCATGAAAGCCTGTTCGAGCGATGCCGCCTGGGGTGAAAGTTCGTGCAGAACGACAGCATTGTCCGCGGCCAACTGGCCAATACGTTCAATGTTGACTTTGCGAATGCGCAATGCGTGATCGACATCGGTCGAAACTTCCGCGCCCTCGGCAGTGAGAACTGACGTCAACCGCGACACGTCGGGCGTACGCACAAGAACATGACTGCTCGAACTGCCCGCCACAACATCGGCAACAGAACCCTGAGAAATAAGGCGACCAGCGCCAATGACGATCAGGTGGTCAGCAGTTAACGCCATTTCGCTCATCAAGTGACTCGACACCAACACCGTGCGACCTTCGGCGGCCAGGCTTCGCAAAAACGAGCGCACCCACACGATGCCTTCGGGGTCCAGACCGTTCACCGGTTCATCGAGCAACAACGTTTGCGGATCACCCAACATCGCTGCAGCGATCCCGAGCCGTTGTCCCATACCTAACGAAAATCCACCGGCACGTTTCTTGGCGACAGCGGAAAGACCAACCAGTTCGAGAACTTCATCGACACGTTTACGCGGAATGCGGTTGGAATCGGCAAGCCACTGCAGATGCCCGCGCGCCGTACGCGCCGGATGAATGGACTTTGCTTCGAGGAGCGATCCAACTTCGTGCAACGGGAAACGGATGTCGCGATAGCGACGACCATTGACCTTCGCCGAACCAGAGGTTGGGGAATCGAGGTCGAGAATCATGCGCATCGTGGTCGACTTGCCCGCGCCGTTCGGCCCGAGAAAGCCGGTGACCTGGCCAGATGGAATCGACATCGTGAGATGATCGACAGCGAGCTTGTCGCCGTATCGCTTTGTGAGTTCTGTTGTTTCGATCACAAATGCTGATTCGTGGTGATGTCAAAGTTCGTGGTTGCCATCATCAGTTCACTGTTGTCCCGGTCGCGCCGTTCTGATTGTTCCGGCCACCGCCGCCACCAGCTCCGGCAGCGCCTCCAGCAGCAGCACCGACCCCCCCACCAAAGCCACCGATACCGCCGGCACCTTCAGAAATGCGAGTCGCTGTGACAACGCCCTTTGAATCGGCTTGGCCGACCACCGTGACGGTGTCGCCCTTCTTCAAGTCCTTCAACGAGCCGTTCTTGGTCTTGGTGATCTTGGTTGCAGACGACACGGTGACGGTCGAGGTCGTGCCAGTACGACCAGTAATCGTGATCGTCGAACCCTTGATTGCGGTGACCTGACCGATCGTCCCAATGTTCGGACGCTGACCGGCTGCTCCTTGACCGGTGGGCGCTTGACCATCGGGAGCACCGGGGAACTGACCATTCGGCACGCCCGTCGGGGCTTGACCATTGGGTAAGGCGGGAATCGAATCGCCGGTTTGGCCCGTGCCTCGAGTGCGGCCGGTTCCATTCGTGCCGCCCTGCGCATTGGGATTGGCCTGCCCCGTCTGACCGGTCTGACCGGTCTGACCATTCGTTAACGCTGTTGCGTCACCCATATCGGTGATCTGGTCCGCTGCGGTATCGGTGCCAGTCGTGGTTCCTTGCACCGAAATCTGATCGCCCACGGCAATGTCGGAAATCGTTCCGTCGATCGTGAGACTCACCGTCGTCGAGGAATTGGTGACGACGTTGGTGATCGTTCCATCCGTTGCGGTCACGCCTAGTTTCGACCCACTGATTGAATCGATGGTGCCGCGAGTGAAGCCACCTGCTCGACCGCCCGGTCCACCATTTTGGGCCGAGGCCGTCGACGCGTTCGTTTTCGACGACGAGCTACCGCGACTCAGAACAAAGATCGCTCCACCGGCAACGACAAGCGTGACGACGCCGGCGACGATCCACGTTCGAACCGATGGTCCCTTCTTGGGGGCGGGCAGGTTCGCGCTTTCCGCCTGAGGTTGTGGCGGTGTTGTTGGAGGTACCGGATCAGTCATGTGTTACTCCTGCTCTTGCGAAGTTGAGGACGTAAAAACGAAGTAGTGAGAAATGCTGCGCGAGGTGCTTAGCCACCAGGTCGGGCGCCACCGCCGCCAAAGTTTGCTCCGCCAGTAGCCCCACCAAAGTTGGCTCCACCCGGCGTGGCCCCGCCAGTCGTTCCCGAAATGACCTGACCATTCGGAAGACGAATCTGATTGCTTGTCGAACTTGAACTCTTTGTGGCCGAACCCGGAAGTGGTTCGTGCAGATCAGCAAGAACGACCTTGGCTCCGCTTTCGAGACCGCTCGTAATCTGCGTGAGATCGGTTCCGACAATTCCGACCTGCACTTCGGTCGATGTCACGGTTGATCCGTTCAAAACGTTGACGGTTCGTGTTGCACCATCGACATGAACTGCCGAGGTCGGAACCGAAAGCGCATTCTTTGCCGTTGCAATAATGATCGATGCCGTGCCGATGCTGCCGTTGCGCAGTTCCGCTGGTTGATCCGACAACGCAATGATCACTCGGTACGTTGCTGTGCCATTTGTCGTTGTGGGTTGAATTGCGATCTGCGCAACCTGACCACGCAAAACGTGATCGAAACCATCGGGCAATACCGTTGCCGCTTGTCCGACCCGAACCTTGGGAATCTGATCGACGCTGAGCGTGAGACTCGATTCGAATCCGCCCGTTGCAGCGATGACGATGGTCGCAGTCGTTGATGCGGCGCTCACGCTTTGTCCGGCCACGATGGTCACCTGAACAACAGTGCCGTTAATCGGACTCGAAATAGTTGATTGCGCAATCGCTTGTTCGGCAACCGTCACTGCTTGTTGTGCGGAATCAACCGCCGCTTGATCAGAAGCAATATCGGCAGCCGTTGGTACTGCGGCAGTCGGCCCACCCGTTCGACTTGCGCCGCCTGTGGTTGATCCGGGAACCGTTGTCACTGGACTTCCACCGCCACCGGAACCGCTGCTGGATCCACCTGCCGCTGCTTGCTGACGCAGAAGCGCGTCGAGCGCAGTCATACTCGTCGCCAAGGTTTGTTGCGCTGTTTGCACACTTGCTTGCGCCGTGGTCACTGCGGCCAGTGCGGTTTGGCAGGTAACGATTACAAGGGGCGAAGCGGCGCAGGCAGTGGTCGCGAGAGCGACCTTGGTATTCGCAGTCGTAATTGCCGCATCGGCCTGACGTTGCGCACTGGTCACTTGGCGTTGCGCGGCCACGATTTGAGAGGTGAGCGATCCCCCACCACCAGGAACTGCCGTTGACGTCGTTGAGGTCGCCGCGTCGGCGGCAGCCGCCTCAACCGCCGCTGCCGCATCAGCAGCTGCTGTCTGTGCATCAAGCGCTTTCGACAACGTGAGTTCAGCATTGGCAAGAGTTGCTTGTCGTTGATGAAGCGTGTTCTGCAGAGCGTTGGGATCAAGAGACGCCAGTGATTGTCCTGCGGTGACTGCGGAACCAAGCGAAACATTGACCGACTGCACTTTGCCCGCACTCGGGAATGCAACGGTTGCCGAGGTAACCGGCTCGATCGCTTCGACAGCATTAATCGTCGCTGCAACATCGGCGTTTGCCGCTGTTGCGACTCGGTAACGAGATTCCGCAGACCCTGCCACCGTGGTCCAGATAACGACTGCGATTGCGGTCACGACAGCGATGCCTGCGACAAGACCTATCGAGCGTCCGAGACGTCCCCGTCCGGACCCTGGCGCGAACGGATCGATCGTTGGTTCGAATGGCGCGGCCATCAGTCGTTCCTCAATGCATCGATCGGAGCGAGTCGCGCTGCTCGAGTGGCCGGATACACACCAAACGAGATGCCAATCAAGATGGCGACGAAGACGCCGGCAATTGCTGCTGGGATCGAAATTTCGATTCGCGTGGCAACGAAGTGCGGAATCACGACCGCGCCAACCATGCCGAGTCCGACACCAATTACGCCGCCTGCTAATCCGAGAATGGAAGCTTCAAGCAGGAACTGTCGGCGAATGACACCAGGCCGTGCCCCGAGTGCTTTACGAAGACCAATTTCCGGAATGCGTTCGGTGACCGACACCAACATGATGTTCATGACGCCAATGCCACCAACAAGAAGCGAGATGATCGCAATCCCGCCGAGCATCAGCGCCATCGTCGTATCGACCTTGTTCGCTGCCGAAAGAATCGACTGTTGCGTAGCAATCGAAAAATCGGCTGAGGTTGGCGTCGTAATACCGTGGAGATTTAGAAGAAGGTTCTGCGTTTCTTGATAGGCACCCGCAAGCGTGCTGGAACTTGTTGCTTTTACGTAGATCGAGGACACCGCATTTCGGGATGTGCCTCCCACTAAACGTTGGGCGTAGGTCGAATAAGGAACGATCACGAGATCATTGTTTGCCGTTGCTTCATTCGAACTGAGAGGAGCAAGGATTCCAACCACCTGAAGCTGCGTGCCGTTGTAGGTGATGCTCTGACCGATCGGATTACCCGATGTGAATAACTGGGTCGCAGTGTCAGGACCAATAACGGCCACCGTTGCGGCGGTCGCCTCGTCGATATCGGTGATGAAGCGTCCGGCAAGAATTTCGCGAGAACGAACTGTTCGCCATGCTGGTGTGGTTCCGAGTAACTGTGTTGTCCAGTTCGTCGTCTCGAACGTGACAGAAACATTGGCCGTAGTTACGGGTGCAACCGCTTCGACATCGGGTGCTGACGGGCTCTTGACGAGTGCTTGCGCGTTCTGGAACGTGAGTGTTGACGCGGTTCCGAATCCACCTCGAGATCCTGTGCTGCTGGTCGAACTTCCTGGTGACACGACGAGAACATTCGTACCTAGTTGATTGATGTCCGCCTGCACCTGCGCTTGAGCGCCTTGGCCAAGTCCGACCGACAAAATGACGGCGACAATTCCAATCAAGATTCCCAACATCGTGAGCACAGATCGCAAACGGTGAGTACGAACCGCCTCAAACGCTGTGAAAAAGGAATCGCGCCAGGTCATCATGAGCGCGGTGCCGTCCGTGCCAGTGATGCGTCGTGGTCGACGATGACTCCGTCATGTAACAACACGATGCGCGATGCAGACTGCGCGACTTCGTTTTCATGCGTAATCATCACGACAGTGCGGCCTTCACGATGAAGTTCTTCTAAGAGTCCAAGAACATCTTTCGTGGAGGTCGAATCAAGATTCCCGGTGGGTTCATCGGCAAGGATCAGTGCTGGATGAGTGACCAGTGCACGAGCGATCGCGACACGCTGTTGCTGACCACCAGAAAGTTCACCGGGTCGATGTCCTGCTCGATCGGCGAGACCAACGCGCTCGAGCGCGCGTCGAGCGCGCTCTTTACGCTCATCTGCTGGGACACTCGCGTAGACGAGCGGGAGTTCAACGTTCTTTTGCGCTGTCATGTTCGCCAAAAGGTTGAACTGCTGAAAAACAAAGCCGATCACCCGGTTGCGCACATCAGAAAGCGAACCTTCGGCAAGATCAGAAACAGAATGACCGATAAGGCGGTAGTCGCCCGCTGTCGGAACATCGAGACATCCGATGATGTGCATCAGGGTTGACTTACCGGAACCGGAAGGGCCCATAATGGCGACGAATTCCCCGGTATCGATACGCATCGAGATATCGCGTAACGCGGGAACCTCAAGTGATCCCGAGGAATAGATCTTCCCGACATCGACCATCTCGATGACAGGAGTTGCGGCTCCGGGCGAGGGTGCCTGAATTGCTGCAGAGGGGAAATCGGTCACGGTTTCGTTCACTGACCAGTCCTCGACTGCGAGGTACCGCCACCGAATGAACCGGTCCCTGTTGAGGCTCCTGATCCCGAACTGGCCGAGAGCCCAGCGGCAACAACTTTGTCGCCAATCTGAAGTCCCGTCTTGATCTCGATCATTCCATTCGACGTAGTTCCGGTTGTCACGGTCACAGTCTTCGTGTGGTTCACCGTTCCATCAGTGCTGAGTTCGGCAGTGCGTGTTCCGTCTTGAGCAGTAGTAATCGCACGCACAGGTACAAGAACAACGGTTCCTGTTGCGCTGGTGACGACGTCAGCAATCACGGAACCACCAACAAAGAACTGTGTCGGGTCGGCTTTGAAAGCAACGGTCACCGCAAAGGTGGCGACTCCACTTGAGGCACTCGCCACTGCGCCGACTGACGTAACTGTCCCTTGCGCAGTGGCCGCACTCGTGGTCTGCCCCGAAGTTGATGCGCGAGTCGTACTGGTTGTCGCCTGGGTGCGGCCACCGAACCCGCTGGAACTCGAGGACGTCGTAACGGTCAGTGTCGCTGCTTGTCCAAGTGCAATTTTCGAAATATCCGCGCTACTGACGGCGAGGTCGACTTTGTACACGCCAGAGGTGGTGACGTTGATTTGTCCGCTACTTGATGTTGTACCCGTTCCTGTCGTGGCTGCGGCACCTGTTCGGCTCTGATTATTGGTCGCCGTTCCTGCACCAACATTTGCCGAACTATTTCCTGAGCCACTTCCAGAACCACTGACCGAGGTCGCACCCGCTCCACTCGAACCGAGTTGTTGCCCGACAGTGATATTCACCGAGGCGACAACTCCGTCGAAATTGGCTACGAGAGATGAGCCGGCGAGCGCGGTAGAGGCATTCGTGAGCGAATCAGTTGCTGTTGTCACGCTGGCGGCATCGGCGGTGAGTTGCTGACTCGAAGCACCCGCGTCGGTGTCGTCGGAGAGCTTGGCCTGCGCCTGGGCTAACGATGCTTGTGCCGAACTTACCGATGCCTGAAGGCTGGCCGAATCGAGTGATGCAAGAACTTGACCGGTCGTGACTTTGTCGCCGGCCTTGACGTTGACCGCGGAGACTTTGCCCGATGCGGTGAAACTCAATGCGTCGGTGGCCAGTGCAGCGATTGTTCCTTGCGCTGACACCGTTGCATTCAGAGTTCCCGCAGTGACGGCCACAAGTTGGGGGGCGACGATGGAGCCGGAGGCGGAACTGCCCGAGCCCGATGAATGGAATCCGAACCACCAGACGCCCACGGCGAGCAGCGCAACCACAGGCATGATCACAAACGGATGAAGGAGCCGGCGCCACCACGACGGTGTTTCGATTGATCCCGCTGGTCCCGTCGTCATTGCTGACCTCTTTAACTGTCAATTGTTTTCGCAACGCTCGCCGCCTCAAGTGAGAGCCGAGCGTAGAAAAGGTAAGGAACAAGTAAGAATTTAGAACGAGAGTACGCAGGGCGACCCTCCTCCCACGGGATGGAATAGGCGGATCCCAGCCGGGGCCGTAACATCGCTACAGAGGGGGATTTTCGTGAATCGGCTCATGCGCAGCTTTCTGCTGCCCTATAAAAAACTGCTCGTAGCGGTCTTCGCGTTTCAGTTCGTGGCCGTTGCAGCGACGATGACGTTGCCAACACTCAACGCCATGCTGATCGATCACGGCATCCTCAAAGGCAACACCAACTACATCTTAAAAATCGGCGTCGTCATGCTGGTGCTGTCGTTCGTGCAGGCCGTCTTCGGCATCAGCGCCACCTGGTTTGGCTCACGAGCAGGAATGGGCTTCGGCCGAGATATTCGCGACCGTCTTTTTCACACTGTTACCGGATTCTCCACTCGCGAAGTCGACAGCTTCGGAGCTCCGTCACTCATTATTCGCATTACCAATGATGTGCAACAGGTACAGACCCTTGTCGTCATGTTGTGCACTTCGTTTATTTCAGCCCCAATCACCATTGTCATAGGCGTCTATCTCGCCGTTCGTGAAGACGGACCACTTTCTCTCATTCTCGTTGCCTCGATTCCCGTACTGCTGCTTTCTATTGGCACGATCGTCATTCGCGTGATCCCTCAATACCGCGACATGCAAGAGCGCATCGACAAGATGAGCCAGGTCCTTCGTGAACAAATTGTCGGCATGCGCGTCGTTCGAGCCTTTGTTCGAGAGCCGCTTGAGACACAACGATTCGACGAAGCCAACCAGCGGCTCACACGCACAGCGACACTGACCAGTCGTTACATGTCGTCAATGTTCCCCACCGTGATGTTGGTACTCAATGTTTCCAGCGCGGCAGCGGTGTGGGTCGCAGCGAATCGAATTGGCGCTGGCCAAATGCAGATTGGCGCGCTAATTGCATTTCTCACTTACCTCGTTCAAATTCTCATGGCAGTCATGATGGCTACCTTCGTCGCAGTTATGTGGCCGCGTGCGTCTGTGTGTGCTGAGCGCATTAATGAAGTTCTCGATACCGACTCGTCGATCATCACGTCACCGACGCCGGTCACTGAACTTTCTGGAAAAGGAACGCTGGAGTTCCGCAATGTTGGTTTCTGTTACCCCGGCGCTGAAATTCCCGTCCTTTCCAACGTTTCGTTTACTACCCGTCCTGGGCAAACAACAGCGATCATCGGTTCCACGGGTTCCGGTAAAACCACGCTGGTCAATCTTGTCGCTCGACTCATCGACAGCACTGAAGGTTCCATCCTCATCGATGATGTCGACGTTCGCGATCTCGAACCGGAAACTCTGTGGAAGCGCGTCTCGGTGGTTCCGCAGCGTCCCTATTTGTTCTCGGGAACCATCCGTTCGAACCTGCTGTTCGCCGATCCAAATGCTTCCGAGAATGACCTCTGGAAGGCATTGGAGATTGCGCAGGCCGCTGATTTCGTCAACGCGATGACGGACAAGCTCGACTCCCCCATCTCGCAGGGCGGCACAAATGTTTCTGGTGGGCAACGCCAGCGTCTGGCCATTGCCCGCTCACTGGTTCGCAACCCAGGCATCTACGTCTTCGACGATTCATTCTCGGCGCTCGACCTAGCTACTGATGCACGCCTTCGTGCCGCGTTAGCTCCGATCACCTCAGACGCCGCGCTCATCATCGTCGCCCAGCGCGTTTCCACCATCAAACACGCTGACCAAATCCTTGTGCTCGACGATGGCGAATGTGTCGGTATTGGCACTCATCACGAGTTGCTCGCCAACTGTCCCACCTATGCGGAGATCGTTGAATCGCAGATGACAGCGGAGGAAGCCGCATGAGCGATTCCTCCGATATGAAACGCAATGGCGCGCCGACCCCAACTCAGGTTGGACCGCGAATGAGCAGCGTCGCGGTGCCAGTTGAAAAGCCAAAAGATTTCCGCAACTCCACCTTGCGACTCATCTCTTGGACACGTCCAGAACGATTCCGCCTTGCCCTCGTTATTTTTGCCGCAGTTCTCAGTGTGTGCATGTCGGTGGTCGGTCCGAAGATTCTCGGCAACGCAACCAACGTCATCATCAAGGGCGTTCAATCGCCCGAAGGCATCGACTATGCCGCTCTTCATCGAACGTTGCTTCTCGTCGGATCGCTGTATCTCTGTTCGGGCGCTCTCGCCTACAGCCAAGGTTTCTTGCTTGCTGGTGTCATCCATCGCACGATGAGACGACTCCGCTCTGCGGTCGAGGACAAAATCAACCGACTTCCACTCGGCTACATCGACAAAACACCGCGAGGCGACCTTCTTAGTCGCGTGACAAATGACATCGACAACATCGCTCAGAGCCTCGCTCAGACGCTGAGCATGCTCTCTATCTCAATCCTCACCGTCGTTGGCGTGCTCATCATGATGCTGACGATCTCACCGTTACTTTCCCTTGTGGCGGTGGCAACTGTTCCCCTCACGATGTTCACCATCAAGTACATCGCCGGGAAATCGAAGAAGCGTTTCATTGCGCAGTGGTCCCATACCGGATCGTTGAACGCAATCGTTGAAGAAACGTTTGCCGGCCACTCTCTCGTCAAAGTGTTTGGTCAACAGCAGGCCACGGAAGACCGCTTCGAAGCAACGAATCAGACGCTTTATGAAGCTTCGTTCGGCGCCCAGTTCATTTCCGGAATTATCCAACCGGCGATGATGCTCGTCAGCAACCTCAACTACGTTGCCATTGCGGTTATTGGTGGCTTGCGAGTGGCGTCGGGCAACTTGAGCATTGGCGACATTCAGGCATTCATTCAGTACTCGCGTCAGTTCACGCAGCCGATCAACCAATTGGCATCAATGGCCAACATGTTGCAATCGGGCATTGCATCGGCCGAGCGAGTGTTCGAATTCATCGATGTCGACGAGCAATCTGCCGATCCGGTCGACGCTCAGGTTGTTGAGTCGCCAAAGGGACGGGTTGCGTTCGAGAACGTGACGTTCTCCTACGCAGCAGACAATCCACTCATCACTGACCTGTCGTTGGTTGCCGAACCGGGCCAAACCATCGCCATTGTTGGTCCCACCGGCGCCGGCAAGACCACGTTGGTCAACTTGCTCATGCGCTTCTACGAACTCAACGGCGGTGCAATCACTCTTGACGGCATCGATATCGCCACGATGCGTCGTTCTGATCTGCGTTCCAGCATGGGAATGGTGCTGCAAGACACATGGCTGTTCGGCGGAACCATTCGCGACAACATTGCTTACGGGCGCCTCGGGGCCACCGAAGAGGAAATTCTTGCTGCCGCCAAAGCCACTCATGTCGATCACTTCGTGCGTTCGATGCCCGATGGTTACAACACCGTTCTCGACGATGAAGCCAGCAATCTCAGTGCTGGTGAGAAGCAGTTGCTCACAATCGCTCGTGCGTTCCTTGCCGAGCCGACCATTCTGATTCTTGATGAAGCAACCAGTTCGGTCGATACCCGCACCGAGGTACTTATCCAGCGAGCAATGGCGGCGCTGCGTTCTAACCGCACCAGTTTCGTGATCGCTCACCGACTTTCGACAATTCGCGATGCCGACACCATTTTGGTGATGGAAAACGGTCAGATCGTCGAGCAGGGAAACCACGACGCACTGCTCGCCGCCGGTGGCGCGTATTACAACCTCTACAACGCTCAGTTCGTCGCTCCCGCCGTCGATGTCGATATCGCATAGGTGCGAGTTTCCCAGTCGGGAGTTTCCACCCCTAGGGTGAAAGCAGTCGGGGGACGAAAGGGAGAGCAATGCCAAGCGAGTCGGAAATGATGGGCGCGAACTCATCTACAACCGACGCCGCAGGGCCGGTATCGCTTCGCAACAAGGTCTTTGCTGTCGTCATCGCTTTGCAGTTCGTCCTCGTGTTGGTCAACGGTTCCACCACGATGGCCCTACCTGGCATTCGCGACGGGCTGGGAGCAACCAATAGCGAGTTGCAGTGGTACGCGTCGATCTTTGCCCTGACCTTCGCGCTTGTGCTTGTGCTGTCGGGTCGACTTGGCGATTTGTTTGGCACACGACGTCTTCTGATGATTGGTTTTGCGTCAATTGTCACGTCGTGGATTCTGAGCGCCGGTTCGCCGAACATCTATTTCTTGTTGCTGGCTAGAGCACTGCAGGGGGTCGCGAGTGGCGTGACTGCACCGCAACTTTCGGCAATGATCCAGCGAACCTTCACTGGCCATAACCGAACTCGCGCGTTCTCGGTCTTTCTTATGTTTGCTGGCGGTGGCTTCATGCTCGGTCAGCTCAGTGCTGGTGCGCTTACGAATGCCAACTTTTTAGGTGCCGGTTGGCGTTGGGCCTACTTGCCGTTTATTCCACTCGGCGTCATCGTTTGGCTCGTCGCCGCAAAGGTTCTTCCCGCGACAATGCCAGGAACGGGCGGACAACTCGACATCACCGGTGCCGCCGTTCTCGCCGTGGTTGCGTTCTTCTTGATGTTCCCGCTCATCCAGGGACGTAACGCTGGTTGGCCAGTTTGGATTCTGTTGATGTTGGCGTGTTCTTTGCCGTTGTTCTTCGCCTTCCTGCGCTACGAACGCAATCTCGTTCGGCGCGGTGGCGATCCGCTGGTGAACCCAATTCTTTTTGCAATCCGTAGTTTCCGGATCGGCAACATCATTACGTTGCTCGTGGGTCTACTTTCCGCCGCCGGTCCGATCTATCTCATCCTGACTATTCAGTTGGGATTCGATCGCAACCCATTGCAGGCAGCCATCCTCACCTGCCCCATGCCCTT
Source organism: Actinomycetota bacterium (assembly GCA_026393455.1). Taxonomy (GTDB): domain Bacteria; phylum Actinomycetota; class Acidimicrobiia; order Acidimicrobiales; family Acidimicrobilacustridaceae; genus Acidimicrobilacustris. The sequence continues at coordinate 10,762 of JAPLAE010000034.1, read as the reverse complement.
TGCCAACATGTTTGGCTCACTCGCTGCCGCTCCGTTGCTCCGTCGCTACGGCCGAGGCGCTGTCGTCATCGGGGCGCTATTGAACGGCCTTGCTGCCGGCCTCGTCTTATTCCTCGATCGCGTTGGTGCCGGTGAATTCAAAGCCGTTCACCTTGTGCCCGCCGTTGCCCTGCTCGGTTTCGCGTTAGGAATTTCTATTGCAGTGACGATTGCTTTCGTCTTGTCTGAAGTTCCTCATGAGTACGCCGGTGCCGCGTCCGGCGTACAGGCGACGGGCCTGCAATTAGCTGGCGCAATCGGTATCGCTGTCGTTGGTGTCGCGTATTGGGGTCGTATCGGGAGTTCTGACTCACTCAGCGCCTACATCGACGGCATCAATGCGGTGATGTGGATCTCAATTGGTCTAGCCATCATTCAAGCGGCGCTTGTCATCCTTCTGCCACGACATAATTCAGTACCAAACGAAGAGTTTCAGCTCGTCGACGCCGAACTTCTGGTTATGCCAGATTTTCACGGCGACAACGTCTAACACTCTCCCCCTTCTCCTAGAAGCCCACGCTCTATCGTTTGTTCCGTATGGATCCCGACGTGCGTTCCGCAGCGATGACGCGCCTCACGGTGTTCGCGTGGCTCTGGGCATTCGCCGTGGTTTTGCATTTGCTCTATTTGAGCAACTCGTACGCCGCGTTCAGTTCGTTGAGTGCAGACCACGTCGTGCACCTGCTGCTCGGCGCCGCCGCGATTGCACTTTTGATTCGGCCTCGCTCTTTGGCCTTACTTGCTGCCGTATGTGCTCTCACTCCCATCACCGCATGGTTCGAAGCTCCCCGACTCGGCAACCACTGGCTCCTCGCGTCTCTCGTCGCCGTCGTATTCCTTAGTGCGATGGCGATCGGCGGGCTCTCAAAGACCCGTGATATTTCAGGAGCCGTGCTTCGCGATGCACTACCTGCGGCACGTCTCATCTTTCTTGTCGTCTACGGATTCTGCGCGTTTGCCAAAATCAACTCATCGTTCGTCGATCCAACGGGGAGTTGCGCGAACTTCTATCTCAACGAAGTCGCCCGTTCTGTCGGCCTCTCCCAGTTCAATTCCATAGGAACAAGCGGGTGGATGCACCTCGTGCCATGGGTCGCAATGGCGATTGAGAGCGGTGTCGTCGTCCTCCTTCTTGTTCGTCGCACCAGGGTGCTTGGCGTCATCGTGGCCTTGGTCTTCCACGGAATCATCGCTTTCGACACGACTCACGCCTTCTCCGACTTCTCGAGTGTCATCGCTGCGCTGGCAATTCTGTTTCTGCCGGACACGTTTTTTCTGTCGCTCGCACCGTGGCTTCGAAAACCAGGTGTACATGTCGCAGGACTTTTCGTTGCGTTGGTGTCGGCGGTTCTCCTTGTTTGGCAGTCCACCGATAGCGGTCGTCTTTCCGTTGCAACACTCGGCCACGGTCGCGATTGGCTTTGGTGGATTGTTTGGGCAGTACTTACTGCTGCAGTCATCGGTTGGTCGGTGCGCAATCACATGTTGCATTCGGATATCGAACTCCTACCGGCCCACAAGTCGATGGTTGTGTGGCCAGCACTTGCCTTCCTCATCGGTTGTGGTCCCTATCTCGAACTTCGCGTCGGAACCTCGTGGAACATGTACGCAAACCTGCAAACCGCAAACGGTTTGTCGAACAGTTTCGTGATCCCCGTAACCGCCGAATTCACGAGTTATCAAAACGATCGGGTGCGGGTCATATCGACAGCTGACAGCGGACTGCAGCAGTACATCGATTCGGGGTACGAGCTGCCGTTTGTGAAGAACCTTCGGGGCTACACCTCAACCCATTACGACACTTCAATCACCTACGAACGCAACGGAATGACAACGACGGTGGAGCACACTCGCGATGATCCGACGCTCGGCCGCGAACTTCCTTGGTGGGAGCGCAAAGTGATCGTATTCCGCTCACTCGATACAACTGAGCCAGTCGCATGTCAGAACACGATGTTGTCGGCTCGTTGAGCCCCGACAGTCAGCTGTAGTGAATCGCCCTCTATCGTGGGAAGGGCATGAGTGACGTTCCCTTGAGTCCCGGATGGTGGCAGGCCGGTGACGGTCGTTGGTATCCGCCACCACCAGGCCTCACTGATGAAATGCCAGCTCGCGCGCCGACGCCTGCTCCCGATCACCCTCCGTATGCGTTCGATGCCAGCGAACCGCGTCCGTCCACTCCGCTCGCACCAACTCCTCCGCGTCAACGTTCACCACGACGTTCGCTCATTATCGCTGGCGTTGCCGCGATCGTCATCGGTGCACTCATCTTGAACATTGGCATCGCGATACTGCCGCACTCCTCAAAAACGGCTTCGTCGAGCGACTCCGCCTACCAAATGGCAGTCGAAGATCTTCTTCAGTCAGAACTCACAAATCTCATTTTTATAGAGACGTTCTGGGACGGCTACAGCAACTTCCAAGACGAAATGAAAAACGCTTCGAACGCCGAGCGGAAGGTGATTCTCGAACGGTGGCTGAGTGAGAGCCAAACAGAAGTCGATCAATTTCAGATCGATCTTGAGCAGATTGAAGATGACTACACAGCCCGTTCCTATAAAGACGGTTCCATTGCCGACTCCATCCGTGATCTCGCTATGAACCATTACAAAACCTGGCAGAACTGGGCCTCACAGATCATGCCCATCGCCGTTGACTGGCAGAAAGATCGCACCTCGACCCTCAGCCTTTACGCATACGTCACCGAGGTGCAACCAGCACTCGACATTGCGATCGAAACAACGTTCAAAGCGCTCTGCTCAACACTTACGACAACGCAACCCACCGATGGTTCTTACGCGCAGACCATCACTGATGTCTGCAAAACATCATGAGCGATCAACGATCAAACATCCCCAATGACGAACTTGTCGCGTCCGAGACTGAGGCATTCGATCCCAACGGTCCGTGCATGGCGTGCGGTATACCCAACGCTCGCTTATGGCAGACACCCGATGGCCCGGCGCGCCTTTGTCCGCCATGCGCAACGCTGAACGGCATTGGTTGTCCGTAAACCGGTTATGCCAGCGCTAGTGCGTTCCTGCGCTCGAACCAAGACTCACTTCGATGACTTGGCCAGTCATGCTGCTGGCTGCATCGGCAGCGACAAATAACACTGCCCGCGACACTTCTTCGGGTTCCATCCACGCAACACCAAGTCGATTCATTGCTTGATAGCGCGGCGTGACATCTTCACGAGTGGGCGCATCCATGTCAGGGCAGAAGAGTTTGTACATCGCTTCGTTATGCAGCATCGCAGTATCGACTGCAGCAGGGGCAATGGCGTTAACGGTGATTCCCTTGTTAGCAACTTCCATCGCCAGCGACTTCACCATGCCAATCACACCCCACTTCGCAGCCACGTAGTGCGCGAGGTTTGCGTTACCCATACGGCCAGCCATCGACGAAGTGGCAATGATGCGTCCATAGCGACGCTCGAGCATGTGGGGCAGAACAGCGCGAATGGTTTTGAACGTGCCGGTGAGATCGACATCGATCATGTCGTTCCAAGTGTCGTCGTCGAGTTCGTGAAACTTTCCGTACCCAGTCACGCCGGCGTTCGCCACGCAAATGTCGATCTGGCCGAACGCCTCGATACCAGCTTCGACCACCAGGCCGATTCCTGCCGTGTCGCGAATATCGGCTGGCATCGACAAACAACGCTGACCGGTCGCTTCGACGAGCGAGACGGTCTCGGCCAGTTCGGCGGCCGTTCCTAAGGGATAGGGAACGGTGCCAATATCGGCGCACAGGTCGGTCACGATGAGATCGGCGCCTTCGTTGGCTAAGGCAATGGCGTGAGCCCGGCCCTGACCTCGAGCCGCACCCGTTACTAGGGCAACCCGTCCTTCAACTGCTCCCATAACTCCCCCTTCGCCCCCAGCGTCAACTTCCTTGGCCGACGCTACCGGTCCACGGCCTAGCATCGCTCCCGCACCAGCAGACCAGTGGTCTGTTCAGATTCAGGGGGAACGAAATGCCAGTCGCAGGTCAACGCGATCCAGACGAGATCCGAGGCGCACTCACTGAGTGGATGGCCCGACAGATGCCCGAGGCCACTGACGTCACCATTACGAATCTCGTTGTCCCGCAATCAAGCGGTTTCTCAAATGAGACATTCCTGCTCGACGCCAGCTGGGTGGAAGACGGTAAGAAGGTCGATGCCGAACTCGTGTTGCGCAGTCAGCCAGTGATGAGTTTGTTGTTCCCTGAAATCGACCTCGTGACCCAGCAGTACTTGTCGATGAAGTTGCTTGGCGAACATTCGAACGTTCCTGTTCCCAACACACGTTGGGCCGAACGCGACACTTCCATCATTGGTGGCCCGTTCTTCATGATGGATCGTTTAAACGGTGTCGTCCCTGGTGATGCCCCTCCGTATACCGAATCGGGTTTCGTCGTTGACATGACCGACGAACAGCGCGCACGTTGGGCCCACAACGGTGTCGAAGCGCTCACTCGTGTCGGCCGAGTCGATTGGAAGGCTGCAGGGTTCGATCATCTTGATCAAAAGCACCACGGCAAACTTGGTCCTGAACAACGTCGCGGGTATTTCCAGAACTACAAAAACTGGGCAATGAAGGGCGAAGCGCATGCCGTTATCGATCCGGCATGGGACTGGCTCGTTGCCAATTGGCCCGAAGATGGCGAACACATCGAATTGTGCTGGGGCGATTCACGTCCGGGTAATCAGATGTACGGCGGTCCCGACAACACCGAAGTTATTGGCGTGTTCGATTGGGAAATGGTGTCGCTCGGCAATAGTGAAAGCGATCTTGGTTGGTGGGTGTTCCTGCAGCAGTTCTCGATCGAAAGCGCGGGCGCAACGTTGCTGCCCGGCATGCTCGATCGCGCGCAGACCGTTGCATTGTGGGAACAGTTCATGGGGCGTCCCGCGAACCATGTCGACTTCTACGAGATCCTCGCTGGCTTCCAGTTCGCTCTCGTGATGGTGAAGTTGGCCGAGATGTACGTCGCTGAATCAGGTGACCCGTCGATCGGCGCCATGGCCCTCTACAACCCGGTCACGGCAATCACTGCTCGCCTTCTGGGTATCGAAGTTCCGGGCTTGGCCGACGTACTCAAGCGCTCGTAGCGCTCGATCTCAACCAGCAATCACTCGGGCAGCGATTCCCTCGAACTCAACGACATCGCCAGCGCGCAACTGACGGCCACGGCGAATCTCAACCTCACCGTTCACCGTGATCTCGCCCTCGGCGAGCAAAAATTTCGCGTCGGACCCCGAATCGACAAGGTTCGCCAACTTCAGAAACTGCCCGAGCCGAATGGTGTCGGTGCTGATTTCGATCTCGTGCATGCGCACCATCATCGTCGGTGTCGTACGCTGCCGCACACACAGTCGTGAAGGAGACGTCATGGACAGCACCGAAGCCCGCAATAAAGAGGTCGTCGAGAACTACTGGTATGCCCATTTCGAGCGCGACTGGGATGCCATGGCCACCTTCTTCACTGACGATTGCCACTACACCGACGTCGGCATGGACCCTGTGGGGGCCATCGGGGGCGCCGCCATCGTTCGTCGCCTCAAGATCGGCATCGAACCGCTGCAGGGCTACTTCCACTTCCCCAAGCACATCGTTGCCCAGGGCAGCATGGTGATTTGGGAACACATGGAACGCTGGATGTTCCATACCGGCGAGGTCATCGACCACCCGTTTGTGACCGTGATGGAAGTTCGTGACGGCAAGATCAGCCGCTGGCACGACTACTCACATATCGGTCACCTGATCGACAACGCTCCGCAGTGGTGGCTTGATCACATCATCACCGCCTCGACCGAACCGGCCTGAAGTCCTCGCCCGCAAGGGCGTTTCTGACCCATTCCCGAGACCGAGAACTACGACCAGCAAAGGTCCCGGAAACCCAAAGTTCGAAGGTTTCGGACCAATTTCGCGCTCCGATGTGCAAACAGGGCCTCGGGCGAACTAAGAAACGTGTCGGACACTTCAAGGGGGCCGTCGGTGGACGACCGGGCTTCCTGATCGACGGACCGTTCTGCTTCCGTCATGTCCTGACAATTCGCCTCAACCTTTCCGGAGAGTCACACTCCATGACAACGACGACCGAAGAAGAAGAACTGCTCGGTGTTGTACTTACACCACGACAGATCTGGGAACTTCTCGACCTTCTCAACGATGCGCCCGGCGATGCCGACGAAGACGTTCTCGATGCGGTAGCCAACAAGTTGCGTTCACCTCGGGTATTCACCCGTGTCAGCGCCGCTCGTTACCAGGGACGGCTTCTTGCCCTTACTCCCGACGAGCACCGTGCGCTTGTTGACCTTGTTGAAAACGACAACACGCCCTCTGATGACGTCATCAGTGTTGTGGGTGCTCGTCTTGTTGGGCTAGTGCCTGATCGCACTCGCACCGGCAAAATCCGCGACTGATCCGTTCGTCGAACGGATATCCAATGTTCCGGGGGGAACCATGACCGAGCTTGTACTTGATGCTCATCGCCAGCAAAATTTCGATCTCGTGCTGCGAGTATTTGCTGCTGTCAGTGCCGGCGATGCCGATGCCCAGATCACGAACTACACCGAAGACATCGCGCTCGAGTTCCCGTACACCGACCCGCCCACAATTGTGCAGGGTCTCAACGCAGTTCACGAACGCCTCGTCAGCGCGTTCAAGGCATTCCAGTTCGATCTCACCATCACCGAACTGCACCCATGTCTTGACCCCGACGAACTCATCATTGAGTTCACCGGTGCAGGTTCGTATTTGCCTAACAATGCGCCGTACGTAAACCGATACATCGCAGTGTTCGGTTTTCGCGACGGATTGATTTATCGCCAGCGCGAATACTTCGATCCGACGCAGGCCGGGAAATCGGCAAACGCCTAAACGTTTACTTCGATTCGCTTGGTTCCCAATACGGCGGTCGGAACGGATACTGCACTGCAGTACCGATTGATTTCGCGTGGATCATCTTCTTGATCATTGAGACGTTCTCGTGGAACATGATCGGCATGATGCGGAAGGTTCCGACGGGAATCGTGAGTCCATACACAGGATGCACTTTCTCGACCTCGGCATAGGTGCCAAAGATTCGATCCCACAAAATGAAAATGCCGGAGAAGTTCTTATCGATGTAGAGCTTCTGGGGCGCATGATGCGCCTGATGATGCTCCGGTGTGTTGAACACGTATTCGATTGGTCTTGGAAAGCGTCCTCGCCAACTCACGTGAAGTGGCAACTGGTAGAGCATCACGAATCCATAGATCACAAAAAGTGCAACCGGCGAAAATCCGAGCAGTGCCCAAAGCGACACGAGAACGAGATCCCAGGCTTCATCAAGAAACGAGATCCGCACCGCTGTGGATGGGTTGTAGTGCTCACTTGAATGGTGAACGGAATGATTTGCCCAGAAAAGTTCCATCTGGTGGCCCAAGCGATGGGCCCAGTAGTAGGTGAAATCCACGACGATGAACAGGAGAACCGCAATGACCACGGTCGAGGAGCCTCCAAGGAGGTCTTTTAGACGATCGTTCACGTGGAAGATGGCATGAGTGTGAAGCCATTGCGCAAACGCGTAGAGGAGAGGTATCACGATCAACGCTGAGCCGATGCCATAAATCAGCGCGATACAAAAAGATGAGGCGCCGTCGACAAATGTTGTTCTGTCCAACTTCTGACCAGTCAATGCACGGGACCGCCTCCAGCGAAGGAGTTCGACACCGAGAAGCAGTACAACACCGACTGCGAAAATGATTCCCTGAAATTTGTGGGATCGGAACTTCATGATCACCCAAACGGCGCCGATGACCAGCGCCATTGCAAGCGGAAGCCACGAATACCGCTCAAAGATTTTCGATTCAGATTTCGTTGGATGCGGATCAATCGGTGTTGTCATTCCAAAATTCCTGTCTCAAGTGGTCGGTAGTTGTTTCGGCGCCGCAAAAAAATTGAATCGCTCTTAGACCCCGAGCGATTTCTTGAACAATCGAAGATCGTTAACGAATGATTCTGGACGCTCAAACGCAGCGAAATGTCCGCCGCGTTCTTGTTCGGTCCAGTGAACGATGTTGTATTTCTTCTCGGCCCATGCTCGCGGCGTTTGCAACAGTTCATAGGGGTACTGCGCGTGCCCCGTCGGGACCTCAACGCGTCCTGACCAGCCTTGTGCAGCGCCATTATTGGCCCGCTGCGACTCGGCATAAAGACGCGCAGCAGAGCCAACCGTGTTCGTCACCCAATACACCATGACGTTGTCGAGCACTCGGTCCCATGAATAGGTGTCCGCAATGCTGTTGTTGTCGAGATCGCTCCACGCGTTGAACTTCTCGAGAATCCACGCGGCTAAGCCAGTGGGTGAATCAGTAAGGCCATACGCGAGTGTCTGCGGCTTGGTGCTTTGGATCGCCATGTATCCGGTGCCATCGGCAATGCGGGCGCCGGCAGCGGCAAAGCGTTCGTTATCGGCATCGGTCACGCCCGCCATCGCGTCGGCGTCATCCGCGCCTGGAAACGCAAAAATCATGTTGAGGTGAATACCAAGGAGACGATCGCCATAGGCCTCGCCCAGTCGGCGAGTAACAATCGCTCCCCAATCGCCACCTTGAGCGACGTAGCGGTCGTAACCGAGTTGTTGCATCACGTCGGCAATGGCATCAGCAACGCGATTCACATGGAATTCGGGCTGCACCGTTGGCCCAGAAAATCCGTAACCGGGCATGGACGGCACCACAACGTGGAACGCATCCGCAGCGCTACCGCCGTAGGCCTCGGGATCAGTCAGTGGACCGATGACATCGAGAAATTCCACAAACGAACCTGGCCAACCATGGATCAACACCATCGGCATGGCATCGGCATGCTTCGAGCGAGCGTGGATGAAATGCACTTGCTCGCCGGCGGCGGTGGTTATGAAGTTGGGCCACGCGTTCATGCGGGCTTCGCGGGCACGCCAGTCGTACTGGTGACGCCAGTAGTCGACGGCTGCCTTTACTTCGGTGACCGGGATGCCAAGCGACCACGGTTCGCCGGGTGCCTGGTCGGGCCAGCGCGCGTTGTCGAGACGACGGTTGAGATCCTCGAGGGCTTCATCGGGAATGGCGATGGTGAATGGTTGCGGCGTCATGGCCAAACGCTACGTCAGCCAGCGAAGGTCACGGTTACTCGACTGGTTTCACGACCATCGACAACTGCCGACACTGTCGTTGTGTGTTCCTCTTCGGCGCCACCCAACGTGACCGTTGCGCCCGGCAGGATCGACCGCTTCATGGCGAGATCAATCGCAACAATGCGGGCGTTCGGGCGACGACGCTGCGCCGCCCCCACCAGTCGAGCCACTTGTGACGAGGTGTCGAGAATGATGTCGGAAAGACCTGCCTTCTGAGCGGTTTCGGTGTGGTGATGCGCCCCAGCCCACACATGATTCGCCTCTGCTTCTCGTCGGATCGAGTCGGTGCTCACGGTGAAGTCTTCGGTCCACACGAATATCGCTGGCTCCTGGGCGGTCCTCAGCGGAGCGGCTCCCGAGTCGTCGGGCCGGTAGCCCAACATTCGAAATCGCTCGACACCAATGAGTTCTCCGGCAGTCGTTGACGACGCGACCTCAATCACCCAATCGCGACCCGGCCCAAACTTCGTCGAACGCTCAGGGCCAAGTTCGGCAATGCGTTCTTCCGACAACAGTTGATCACCAATCCGCACGACGCCACTCAGCTTGAGTTCATAACCAACTGCGATCGCAACGGGAAGCTCGAGCAACGTCTTGAGATCATCGTGCAACACGACGCCGGTGGGAGTCACTGCATCAGGAGCCGGCGCAACCGTTGGTCGAGCAAAGGTCGTGTACATGATCGATGGGACGACATCGCCAACGCATTCAGGCCATTCAGTTCCGAACACCGCTGTCCACGCATCAACAACATCTTGAGTGACTACGGAAGATGGATCACGCGTCACACGTCGCTCGAGCAATCGCCCAAGCGCGTCGTCGGTCATCAGCGCTTCATTGCGCCGGCGGTAATCGCACCGTCGACGTAGATGACCTGACCGCTCACGTAACGAGAATCATTGCTGCAAAGAAACGACACCACGTCGGCAATGTCGTCAGGAGCCCCCACGCGCTTCATGGGAACGCCCTGCGCGCGTTCATTGGCGCGCTCTCCTTGAAAATTGCCGGCGGTTCCGTCGCTCACAATGAGGCCTGGGCCAATGGCATTCGAACGAATGTTGTCGGCACCAAGTTCAAGCGCCAACGTCTTCGAAAGAGATTCAACCGCGGCCTTAGTTGCCGGATAAATGCCAATGTCAGGTGAGTTCGTCCATGCCGCACCCGATGACATGTTCACGATGCTTCCGCCACCACCGGCGCGCATCTTCGGAACAAATGCTTGGCAACACCACACGATGCCTTTCACGTTGACTTCAATGACCGACTGCATTTGCTGTTCAGTGACATCGAGAATCGATGGGAAGTTCCAGATACCGGCGTTGTTGACTAACGCAAAGCACTCTGGAATCTGATCGGCGACGGCAAACACTGCAGCGCGATCAGTGACATCGAGTTGAAACGCAGCGCCACCGCAAAGTTCAGCGGTCTCGCGCGCAGCATCGAAATTGAGGTCGAGACAGACCACATCGAAACCGTCTTCGGCCAAACGAAGACAATCAGCGCGGCCTAATCCTTGACCTGCTCCGGTAACAACGGCAACTGACATCAGGGCACCCCATCCATTTTGAAAAGCTTCATG
>JAPLAE010000065.1 GCA_026393455.1 Actinomycetota bacterium | reverse complement strand
TGCACTTACCGAACGCGTCCAGCCGTATCTCACTCGATACGCCGAGTACTTGGAGTAGCTATGTCTGATATCGAACAACTTCTCGACAACAACGACACCATCGGCCTCGCTGCTCTCGTTAAAGCCGGTGACGTCAGCAGCAGCGAACTCGTAGAAGCGTCAATCGCAAGAATCGAATCACGTAATCCCACTCTTAATGCGGTCGTTGCGAAGCGATATGAAGAGGCACGCGCAGAAGCCAGTCGTGTCACATCAACATCACCCATCGCTGGCGTTCCGTTCCTCGTGAAGGACCTCAACTGCGATGTGGCTGGACTTCCATCAACAAAGGGAAGCCGGTTATTCGCTGATGTCATCGCAACCGAAGACAGTGAGTTGACGAAACGATTCAAAGCCGCGGGGCTCCTGATCCTCGGAAATACCAATACGCCAGAAATGGGGAAAGCACCCGTTACCGAATCGGTGTTATTCGGACCAGCTCACAATCCGTGGCGAATCACCCATTCGACGGGCGGCTCATCCGGCGGCTCATCCGCAGCCGTCATCGGAGGCATGGTCACTGCCGGACACGCGAATGACGGTGGTGGATCCATCCGTATTCCTGCGTCCGAGTGCGGCTTGTTCGGACTGAAACCAAGCCGCGGTCGCACACCCACCTGGCCCGCCGCCGCAGCGTTCTCCTATCCAATGGGCATTGGCCATGCCGTCACACGGACAGTCCGAGATAGTGCGGCCATTCTCGATGCGATCTCAGGACCGCTCGCCGGCGACCCCTACCCGTCCCCACCTGCGCCAGAGGCCGGATCATTCCTCGCTGCCCTCGAGCAGGAAACCCCGATCCTCCGCATCGGCTTCAGCACTGTCTCGCCAAACGGAAACACGATTCATCCCGCAGCGGTCGAAGCAATCCTGCGAACCGCTCGGACCCTCGAAGCACTAGGACACGAGGTCACCGAAGGTTCGCCATCTTGGGACTATGCGATGCCAGCGAATTCGCTCGCAATGGTCATGGGTGCAGCAGGAGCCAAAACTGTCGAAGACCGCCTTGCCGCTCTTGGCCGCGAGATCCGCGACGACGACATCGAACCCTTCACGCGTTTCCTCCACGACCGAATGCTCTCCATAAGTCCACTCCGTCTTGTTGAAGCACTCCAGCAAATCGAAATTGTCAGTCGCGATATTGCTCGTTTTTATGAGACACAAGACGTTTGGCTTACCTCGACGCTTCCTGTTCCTGTTCCTGAACTCGGCGTGATCGACACGACCAATGTTGATTCCGTATTCGCCCACGCCGGTCGATTCGCCGAACTCACAGCAGTGTTCAACGTCACTGGACAGCCCGCAGCTTCGATACCCGCTGGATTCGATGCTGATGGACTTCCCGTTGGCGTACAGATCGTGGGTCGTCATTGCTCGGAAGCGATACTGCTGCAACTCGCCGCTCAGATCGAGCGCGAGTCGCCATGGCCGACAATCGCTCCGTGGCCACCTCCAAGCAAACGCTGACAAAGGAGCGGGAGCCACATTCATCATTCCCGTGATAGAACCGGAGGCATGTCCGGGGGGAATGCTGATCTAAAAAATGTCGACGTTGTCGTTCCAAAAATTCCTACAACGGCGTGGGCTGTGCTTGGAATCCTCAGTTTTGGTCGTGAACTCACTGGCTATGACATCAAAAATTGGTCCGACGCGATCCTCCATTTCTTCTACTGGAGTCCCGCAACAAGCCAGATCTACACCGAGCTTCGGCGTCTTGAAGAATTCGGGCTCGTGACCAGCCGGACGATTGCTCGCGATGACGTCAGAGAAAAAACCGTCTACACGATCACCGAAAAGGGCGTGACTGCGCTTCAAAATTGGCAGGAAAGCGTCGACGCAGAGGCCACCGTCCTCAAACACGGAGTCCTTCTGCGGGTGTGGCTCGGCCATCTCGCGGAATCCGACAGACTCCGTGAACAGATTCTTGATCACCGCTTTCGCCTCCTCGAAGAGTTAGACGCCGCGAAAGACTCAAGTACCCAAGCCGATGCCCAGCCCGACTGGGCCTACCCCGCGCTTGTCGCATCTTGGGCGGTTCGCCGTATCGAAAGCGAAATCGAACTCACCGATGCAATGCTCGTCGACCTTGATCGACTTGCCCAGAAGCGCTGACCCTCAACCACAAAGGACAACCATGAGCCCCACATCTGCAGTCATCGTTACCGGCGGCGCGTCAGGTATCGGCCGCGCATCAGCCGAAGCGGTTGCCGCACAAGGCCGAGCTGTCGCAGTGTGGGATCTCAACGCAGACGGCGCGATCGCAGC
>JAPLAE010000038.1:15887-17206 GCA_026393455.1 Actinomycetota bacterium | reverse complement strand
GTTCTCGTGGAGATAGTCCTCAATCGTCGGTTCAGTCATGACACTCCCCGTAAACGGTGGGCGACTGCTCGCCCTTTGCGCTGCTGATCCTACCGGCCGTTTCCGGAACGGTCCGATGCCTCGTCTCGCATCTCAACGGTCCATTCGAGAACAACGAAATCGCCCAGACCACCCGATTCAAGGAGTGATTCCGCTTCCCCAATCCTGCTTCGTGCACGGAGTGCTTCCACGTCTGGAGCTGAGGCTTTTTCGGTCCAGACCCGACGGCCTTCGTCTACAAGGTCGGCGATTCCTAATCTTTGAAGGAACTCTCGTTGGGTCGTCACCAAACTGGGCTCACACGCAGTGGCAAGTTGATCGATTGCGATATCGGCAGTGATATCGCAAGTTCCCGGCGCATCAAGCGGATGGCCAGCTCGTTCCTGAGCAATAAATGTGCGAAGCCAACCCATGTCCGGGCGGCCAGCGATCTCTTCCGTCGTGGCGCCGTAATCGATTGCAATCACTGTTCCTCGATCGAGTCGATCAATTGCTGCCATCAGCCATTGCACCGCATGTTCCTGAAGCGGCATCCACTCCCCCGCCGCCGCCGATGACAACACGGGGGCAAGTGACGCGGGAACCTCGGTTGAAGCAACCACAAACTCAAGACCATCTTCGGCGTGTCGCACGTCGAGTCGTTCGAAGTTCCCTGCGCCATCGTGTCGAACAATGTCGAAGGCCAGATTGTCGAGCAGTTCATTGGCCAGAATGACGCCGGTAAATCCATGCGGTGCGATCGGGCTCGAGGCGAACTGTGGGCCCGGGGTGAGGCTGTACACAAACGTGTCAACGGCTGCGGCGTCGAGGTCGCCCATCCAACCTTCAAGGTGGTCAGCATGCACTGCGCGTTGTTCTGCAGAACGTTCCACCATTAGGTAGCGAAGTGCCGACGCGCATTGGGGCGCAGCGAATGCAATCGACCGAGCGAGCGTTCCGGGCCCCGCTCCGAACTCAACAACGACAAATGTTTCGGGAGAACCGAGTGCCAACCATTCCTCATCGAGTCGTCGAGCAATCAACGCGCCAAACAGGGGGCCGACTTCGGGGCTGGTCAGAAAATCGCCACGACGACCCGCTCGGCCAACTGTCGCGTAGAAACCAACTGACTCGTCATAGAGCGCAATTTCCATGTACTGCGAAAACGACACCGTTGTTCCGATCGGAAACCGAGATCGGAACTCGTCGGTCATGATCGTTCAGCGCAACGCGAACCTGAGTGGTTCAGCGCAGCAACGAGAAAAGATTGACCTGGTCGGTGAAGTGCGTAAGCGCACCTG
>JAPLAE010000038.1:0-15854 GCA_026393455.1 Actinomycetota bacterium | reverse complement strand
GAGGGTGACGGCAACCGTGATGATGAGTGCGAACGAAAGCGAAGCCGGCACCTTGATTGGCGTGCGATCGCCATCGGGGGCTTCGTCCATCCACATGACACGAATCAGGCGGCCGTAGTAGCCAAACGCGATCACCGAGTTGAGGCCCACTATGACAGCGAGGATGTAGCCCGATGCGGTTCCGGCCGAGGTCAGCGAACTGAAGATCGAGAGCTTGGCAAACCACCCTGCTGCCGGTGGAATGCCCGCGAGGGAGAAGAGGAAAATCGTCATGCACACCGTGAGCGTGGGGGCATAAGAGAACAGACCGCCAAAGCTCTTGATGTCGCCGGAGCGAGTCTTGCGAGAGACCGCAAGGACGACGGCGAAGGCGCCGAGGTTCATGCCGGCGTAAATGAGCAGGTACACCACGATGGACCGAAGCGCTTCGCCGCCAGTGCCGAGCGTGGCGCCTGCAACCGCAAGCGGCGCAAGGATGTAACCAGCCTGGGCAATACCGGAGTAGGCCAGCATGCGCACGACATTGGTCTGGCGAAGAGCAATGAGGTTGCCAACAGTCATCGACAGTGCGGCAAGCACCCACATGAGTGGTTCCCAGACATCGTGACGACCGTAGAAACCGATGAACAGCACGTTGAGGATGGCAACGAAACCTGCTGCCTTCGAAGCGACCGCAAGGAACGACGTGACCGGGGTCGGTGCACCTTCGTAGGTATCGGGCGCCCACTGATGGAACGGAACGGCCGACACCTTGAAAGCGAAACCGATAAGAACGAATGCGATACCCAGCGTGATAATCGGCTGTGAAGAAACATACGAACCGAGCTCAGCGCCGATGACGACCAACAAGGTCGATCCCGTGATTCCAAAAATCAGGGACATGCCGTAGAGCAGAATTGCCGAAGCAAAAACGCCCATCAGGTAGTACTTCAAACCCGCTTCGTTGCTCTTCTGATCACGCTTCCGCCAGGCTGCGAGCATGTAGGCCGGGATGGAAACAAGTTCGAGCGCAATGAAGATGCTGATGAGATCACGAGCCGATGCCATGACCATCATGCCGAGGATGGATGAGAGGAGGAGTGTGTAGTACTCGCCCTCGTGATAGTCGCCTTCGGCGATGTAGTTCGTCGAAAGCAGAATCACGACGTAACCGGCAACGAGGAACAGTGCCTGCAGGATGAGTGCGTAGTTGTCGACGACAAATCCACCGCCGAACATCACGCGGTCTACTCCGTCATAGGCGAGCGTTGCGATGGGAATCAGCGCAACGAGCAAACCGATACCGGCAATCGATGACGACGCCCATCGGGAGCGCTCACCAGTAAACGCGTCAAGCAAAATCAACACCACGATGGTCGCGGCCACGATGATTTCGGGCGCGAGAGCGTGATAATCGATACTGGGTGCGTTCCAGGCGAAAGTCAGCAACTGGGCGAGCAACGGATCAGCCTCCGAGCCCGTTCACGATCGCAATTGTGCGCTCAACCGCACCATCGGTGACCTTGAAAATGATGTTGGGCATGAAACCGAGCACAACGATGAGCACGAGAATTGGAGTCCAGGCCAACCACTCGGTGAACGTGACGTCATGCAGGTGCGGATCGTCTTCGTATTCCTTCGTCGGCACACCGAAGCCCACTCGCTGATACATCCACAGCAAGTACGAAGCGGCCAGCACGGTGCCGACCGCAGCGACGACCATGAGGACACGGAAGAACGCAACGTTCAGACCAAGGCCAGGGTTGTAGGCAGACAGGATCGCTGGGAACTCTCCCCAGAAGCCCGCCAAACCAGGAAGACCGAGCGAAGCCATGACGGAGAAGCCAAGGATCCATCCCATATGCGGCATGGACTTAAGCATTCCCCCGAGGCGAGAAATATCGAGGGTGTGATAGCGGTCCTTCGTTGAACCAGCGACGAAGAAGAGCATGCCAGTGATGAGGCCGTGGGCAACCATGCCGAAGATGGCAGCTTGGAAACCAAAGGTGGTCAGCGTGGCGATGCCGAGCATCACAAAACCCATGTGCGAAACCGATGAGAACGCAATCAGTCGCTTCATGTCGGACTGCGCCAAACAACACAACGCGCCGTAGATGATGCCGATGACTGCAAGCAGGCCGATAAACGGCGCCCACTTTTCAGCAGCACCCGGAAGGATCGGAATAGCAATACGGATAAAGCCGTAGGTTCCGAGCTTCAGCAACACTGCAGCAAGGATGACCGAGCCAACCGTTGGTGCTTGAGTGTGCGCGTCGGGCAACCACGTGTGGAACGGGAACATCGGCACCTTGATGCCGAAGCCCATAAACATGCCACCGAAGATGAACAGAGCTGCGCCTGTCGAAATGCCTGTTGCTAATTCCGGCAGGATGCGCATGTCGAACGAATGCATGAGCTGTCCGCCGACTTCGATCGGGTCAGACAGGAAATACAGCGCAAGGAAGGCGACGATCATGAGCGCCGAACCAAACAACGTGTAGAGGAAGAACTTGAGCGAGGCGTACTGACGCTTCTCGCCACCCCAGACGCCGATCATGAAGTACATCGGCAGAAGGACAACCTCGAAGAACACGAAGAACAGGATGAGATCCTGCGAAACAAACGTGCCCAGCATCCCGGTTTCCAGAATCAGGATCAGGATGAGGAACGCTTTCGGGTTCTTCGGCTCCGGGAAGTGATTCCAGGAATAGATGATGCACAGCGGCACGATGAGCAACGTGAGAGCGATCATCGGCAGCGAGATGCCGTCGATGCCCACGATGTACCGACTGTTAATGATCGGGATCCATGCCTTGTCGATGACGAACTGCAAGCGACCGCTCGCGTCGTAGTCGAAGTTGGTCATGAGCAGGATTCCAATGAATCCGACCACGAGGCTCGCCGCGAGTGCGACCACCTTATGGAACTGCTCTTTGGCCTTAGGCACGACCAACATGGCGAGCGCTCCCACAAGGGGGAGGAACACCATCAGGCTGATACCCCAACTGTTCAGGAAATCTTTCATCGAATTGTCCTGGGCTCCTAGACGACGAACACGAGTACACCGGCGAGGACTACCGCACCGGCAAAGAGAATCGAGGCGTACTGCTGGACCTTGCCGGTCTGGATCTTCCGAAGCAGTTGACCTGCCCCTTCAGAACCCTGACCAGATCCGTTTACTGCACCATCGATGATGAGCTGATCGGCAAACACGTACACCACTGCGGCGATCTTTCGAGCGCCAAAACCGATGCCATTGATAATGCCATCGAGAATGTTTTGATTGAACCAATTTGCAGCACGAGCGAGTGGGCCCTTGGTGCTGCCGGCAACAACACCGGTGTAGAGGTCGTCGAGGTAGTACTTGTTCTCAAGGAACGTGTACCCCGCCAAGGCAACCTTGTTACGCGAGGTCAGGCCATGCGGACCACGGTTCTTTTCGTAGTACTGGTAAGCAAGAAATAGACCGGATGCAGCGAGGATCGTCGACACAACCGCGAGCCACGGAGTGAACTCCGCGTGTTGCAACGGCGGGAAGGCAAATGTCGGTTCAACAAAATGTTCGAACCTTGTTGTGACTCCGCCCGGAAGATGAATCCCAAAGAAGTTGGCTGGGAAGTTCGTGAAGCCGAAGAGAACCGCGCAGCCCGCAAGGATCATGAGGGGAACGGTGATGACCTTTGGTGATTCGTGCGGCTTGGCATGGCCGCGATAGTCGCCCCAGAACGTGAGCCAGTAGGCACGTCCCATATAAGCGGCAGTAAGAAATGCAGTGATCAAGCCAAAGATCAGCATGATCGTGTAGGCGTTCTGCTGTCCGCTCGATGCACCGGCGAGGATTTCGTCCTTCGACCAGAAACCGGCCAGCGGGAAGATGCCGGCGAGAGCAAGCGTGGCGATCAGGAACGTGGCGTGGGTGATCGGCATCTTCTTGCGGAGACCGCCCATCTCGCGCATGTCGAAGGTGTGGTGACAGGCGTGACTTACCGAACCAGCGCCAAGGAACAAGCACGCTTTGAAGAATGCGTGCGTAAAGAGGTGGAACACCCCGGCGGTCCAGGCGCCAACACCGAGGGCCATGACCATGTAACCGAGCTGCGAAATCGTTGAGTACGCCAGCACCTTCTTGAGGTCGGTCTGAACGAATGCCAACAAACCGCCGATGATGGTGGTAAAGCCGCCAATGAACGCCACGTAGTGGAACGTGCTGCTGCCGATGGCCAGACCGGAGAAGAACACGCCATAGAGACGGGCGATTAAATACACACCAGCCACAACCATGGTGGCGGCGTGGATAAGCGCCGACACGGGTGTGGGGCCGGCCATGGCGTCGGGCAACCATGTGTGCAATGGGAACTGGCCCGACTTCGAGGTGACACCACCAAAGAGACACAACGCCCCTACAAGAAGAAGTGTGGTGTTCGCGCTCTGCGAAAGCGCGTACTCGTTGATGTGAAGAACATTGAAGCTTGTTCCGCCTGCAGCAAAGAACGTGATGATGACGCCAAGGATGAGGCCGATATCGCCGACACGGTTCGTGAGGAACGCCTTGAGGGCAGCATCGGTGTTTTTCTTCTCTTCCCACCAATGACCAATCAGCCCAAATGAACACACGCCAACGAGTTCCCAGCCCACAAGCATTTGCAATGTGTTCGAGCTGAGGACGTAGAAGAGCATCGATGCCGTGAACAACGACAGGAACGCGTAGTAATGAGTGAAGCGCACGTCACCGTGCAGATACTCAGTTGAGTAGATATGAACGAGCAACGAGATGATGCAGACCGTGATGAGCATCATGGCGGCGAGGCCATCGACCAGTGTGCCCATCTCGAATTCAATGCCACCGATTTGGAACCAGGTAACGGCACGCACAACCGGCGGAACAGATTCGTGTTCGGCGCCATGTTCTGAAGCCGAGGCCTCTGTGTGGTCGGATTCACTCATGGTTGCGTGTGAACCGGCAGCAACGGTCTCACCAGAATCGTGCGTTACGGCGTTGACTTCACCGGCGATGTTCTCGCCGGTTTGCGGAGTGAGGCCGTTGGCTTGAACAACTTCCGCAGCCAAGGCAACGCCCGTCGGTGGGTGATTCACGCGACTGATCCAGTTGCCAGCAACGATTACCGAAAGCAGCAGGCAGATTGAAACAGCAGCGATACCGATACCGGCGGTGGCGCGGGTGCCCCAGCGCTTTCCGAAGAAAAGGATCACGAGGAACGACGACGCCATGAGGGCGGGGATGATCCAAACCTTGTCGATCATGTTGAACACGCCGATCAGCCCTTCAGCATGTCGACATCATCGATGTCGATGCTCTGTCGGTTCCGGTAGATGAGTAGTACGAGTGCGAGGCCGACTCCGACCTCGGCTGCGGCGACCGCGATGACAAAGAGTGCGAATACCTGACCTGAGACATTGGTGTTGTCGGTGGCATTCCAATAGGCGCCGAACGCAACCAGGTTGATGTTCACAGCGTTGAGAATAAGTTCAATCGACATGAGAACGAGCACGGCGTTCTTGCGAGCAAGCACGCCGTACACGCCGATGCAGAAAAGAATGGCAGCCAGGAGGAGGAACTGGTTCAGAAACATCAGTCACGCCTCGCAAGAACAATGGCGCCGATTAGCGCAGCAAGCAGCAGAATCGACAGAACCTCGAACGGAAGCAAATACGTAGAGAAGATCGAATCGCTCACCTGGGCGGTGCGCTGCACCATCAGGTTGCCAAACTCGGTGTCTTTGAAACCATCGATGAGCGAGTAGCCCATCAGACCAAGCAGCAGAACCGCGATGCCGCCTCCAATAAACTTTGCTGAGTTCTTGTTGTCGAGATCGTCATCGGTGCCGGTCTTGGCTCGCGTGAGCATGATGCCGAACAGGAACAACACGATGATCGCGCCCAAGTACACAAGCACCTGTGTGATGGCAACGAATTCCGATGCCAGAAGGATGTACTGCGCAGCAGCACCGGCGAGAACCAGCACAAGCCACAACGCAGCATGCATCAGGTTCTTACAGGTAACGACGCGCAGAGCACCGACCACCATCAACGCGGCGATGATGTAGAACGCGATGTTCTGAGCGACAAGCAGGGCGAGCATCAGCGCGGCACCTTCTTGACCTTGGTTTCGGCGCCAGCTTCGTAGGGCTCAAATTCCGGAACGGTCTGCATCCACTGATCAAGACGAGTCTTGTCGTGAAGGAGATCGGCAATACGGATTTCGGCGTATTCGTGTTCCGGGCTCCAGAACAGTGCATCGAACGGGCAGACGTCAACACAAATTCCGCAGTACATGCAGAGTGAAAAGTCGATGTCGAAGCGGTCGAGTTCGTTCTTCTGGCGCGGCTTGCCACCTTCGCGACGAGGCGGAGCAAGGTACTTATGCGCCTCGATGAAGATGCACCAGTCGGGACACTCGCGCGCACACAACATGCACGATGTGCAGTTCTCTTCGTGCAGCGCAATGACACCACGGGCACGCGGCGCGACTTCTTCACGCTCGTGCGGATAGCGCGTAGTTTGCGGACCGTCTTTGAGGGTTTTCACCATCTCGCCGAACGTGACGCCAAGACCCTTAATGAGGCCTGGAACCTTGGGCTTGGGAGGCATCAGAGCACCACCTTCAGCACAGCAGTGACCACAATGTTTACGAGGGCCAACGGGATAAGGACTTTCCAGGCGAGGCTCTGAAGCTGATCCTCACGGAAACGTGGGTAGGTGAAACGCACCCAGAAGATGATGAAGGAAACGATCATCACCTTCGCAAACAGAACGATCGGGCCGAGCACGTAATACCAATCGCTTGCGGTGGGAAGCCACGGGACGGCCCAGCCTCCAAGGAAGAGCACGGCAGCTATTCCGGCAAATACAAACGCGGTGGCGAACTCGGCCAAGAAGAAGATGAGGAATCGGAAACCGGTGTACTCAACCTGATACCCGGAAACAATCTCCGATTCGGCGACAGGCATGTCGAACGGAGGTTGCGTGAGTTCTGCTTGCACAGCGGCGATGAAGATGAAGAAGCCGAGGAACTGCGTGAGGATGTAGGGGAACCCGATTCCGCTCCAACCAAAGATCGAACCGTTGTTCTGAGCGAGGACAATGCCATTGAGGCTCATAGTGCCCGCCTGGATGACCACGCCGATGACGGCAAGCACCATCGGAAGTTCATAGGCGATGAGCTGACCAGCAGCACGCAGCGCACCCATGAGTGAGTACTTGCTTGCCGATGACCACCCGGCCATGAGCACACCGATGACCGACAACGACGCGACGGCGAGCACAAAGAACACGCCGACATCGAGGTCGGCGACAACAAGATGCATTGAAGCCGGCAATGCCACGTAGAGAACGAGTGTTGACATCAGTACGACGAGTGGGGCGACCTTGAAGACCCATAGATCGGCGCCATCGGGCGCAATGTCTTCCTTCTGAAGGAACTTCACACCATCAGCGAGAAGCTGCAAGGTTCCGCGCGGGCCCGCTTCTTGCGGACCAAGACGGCTCTGCATCCACGACATGATCTTGAACAAGAAGACCATGCCGAGAATCAGTGCTGTAGTGGGAACGACGGCGCTGATGACAAGAACCTTGATAAGGGTCGAAAGCCAATACGGCGGCGCGAACGAGGCAAGGAGAAGCGTCATCGGTCGATATCACCAAGAATGAAATAGAGGCTGCCGAGAATCGAGATGAGATCGGGAACATACGCGCCCCGAGCCACCCAAGGCAGCACGGAAATATTGTTGAACGACGCTGACCGGATCTTCACGCGGAAGGGAACGAGATCGCCCTTCGACACCACGTAGTAACCCATTTCACCAAGAGGATTCTCGGTTGCCACGTAGGCCTCGCCCGCAGGCACCTTGATGATGCGCGGAACCTTGGCCATGACCGGACCGCTCGGGATGGTGTCGAGCAATTGCTTCACGATCTTTGCCGCTTCACGCGTTTCCTGAAGGCGGACCCAGGTACGAGCGAAACAATCGCCGTCGGGATGTGTCCAGACTTTCCAGTCGGCCTTGTCGTAAACAAGTCCAGGAGGACAATTGTCACGACGAAGATCCCAATCGACTCCAGAGGCGCGAAGGTTGGCACCGGAGAGCCCATAGGAAAGCGCGATCTCGGCAGGAATAACGCCGATACCGCGGGTTCGGCCTTGGAAAATTTCGTTGCCGACGAGGAGATCTTCCATCTCGTCGCAAAACGCGAGGAGCTTGTCCATCGCCGTATGTGACTCTTCGATCCAGCCCTTGGGCAGATCGTCTTTCAGGCCACCGATACGGTCGAAGTTCGGGTGGAAACGACCACCGGTTGCAGATTCAATCTGGTTGAGTACCCATTCGCGATCGCGGAATGCGTAGAAGCCTGCGGTCATGCCGCCAAGCTGCAAACCAAAGTCACCCAGGAACAGAGAGATGTTTGCGACACGCGACATTTCAAAAAGAATTGTGCGGATCCACTGCGCACGAGGCGGTGCTTCAACATCCATCAACTTCTCAGCCGCGAGGATGAACGGAACCTCGTTGGCGAAACTACCGAGCCAGTCGATGCGATTGATGAGCGCATTGATCTGCGGGTAGGTACGAACCTCGGTGAGTTTTTCGTAGCCGCGATGCATGTAGCCACACATCGGTTCGGCAGAGATCACCTGCTCGCCATCGAGGCGAGCGATGATGCGGAGTGTTCCGTGGGTAGCGGGGTGCTGCGGACCCATGTTGAGGGTCATTCCCTCGCTTTCGAAATCGAGGTTCACGCGGTTGTCGTTTGCTTCGCCAACGAGGGCAGCGACGGATTGCGGATCGCTAACAGCGGTCATTCGCCCTCTCCTTCCTCATCGGCAACACCGGGCATCGGTTCAACATCGACGATGCCGGGCCACGGACGCACCCGACGAGCCAGCAACGGAAAGTCCTTACGAAGCGGATTGCCCACAAAATCGACGGGCAGGTACATGTTGATCATGTTCGGATGGCCATCGAACGAGAAGCCAAACATTTCGCGCGCTTCACGCTCGTGCCAGTTCGCACCGGCAAAAACGTTTGACCAAGTCGGCGCAGTGAGATCGTCGTCGGGAAGATCACACTTGAAGGTGATACCCATTCCCGCGCTGATTGAGTACAAACGAGCAAGAAGTTGGAAACGAGTGTCGCCACCGGCGTAGCCCTGCACCATTGCTTCAGGTTCTTTGGCCGGAGTACCCGCAACAACGAGGTCTTCCTGTGCATCCATGTCGCGACCGAATGGCGAAGGAAGCCAATCGATGGCGGAAAGAAAATCGAAGAATCGGTAACCCATCGACTTTGCGACCTCGGCCGCTTCGAGCCAATGAGCGCGATCGACACGGATCCAAAGATCGTCGCCGACGCGAATATGCGAGCCAACAACACCGCCACCAAGGCGCGATGTGAATTCAGCCAGAACGGCTTCTCGCGCGTCGTCGGTTGCGGGCGCTGCCTCTTCGGGCGTTTCAGTATCAGCTGATGACAATTGGCTCACCCTTCCAACGCGCAGCCATGTCCTCGTGAGTGCTTCTGGACGTGGCGGGCAGCCAGGAACGTAAACGTCAACCGGGATCAACTGATCGACACCCTTGGTGACCGAGTAACTATCCCAGTAGGGACCACCGCAGTTGGCACATGAACCCATTGAGATGACGTACTTCGGGTCGGGCATCTGCTCGTAAAGACGCACAACGGCGGGAGCAAGTTTGTCGGTCACTGTGCCAGCGATCACGACAAGGTCGGCTTGGCGAGGGCTTGCAGGGAACGGGATCACGCCGAGGCGCATGACGTCATAACGCGGCGATGCAAACGCGGCACCCATTTCGATCGCGCAACAGGCAAGGCCCCATTGGTAGGCCCAAATCGAATACTTACGGGAAATATTAAGGAGTTTGGCGAGCGGCTTGGGCAGCTTGCCACTTTCAACTAAGCCCATCGGAGCACCTTCTTCCGCCAGGCGTAGAGCAGACCAAGAGCCAAGATCGCCACAAAAAGCAACATCTCGACCAAACCGAAGACGCCATAGGCCTCGAGTTGTGTGGCCCATGGGAACATGAAGACTGCTTCAACATCGAACATAACGAAGAGAAGCGCGTAGATGTAATAACGGATCTGGCTTTGTGACCAGCCCGTACCGACCGGATCGACGCCTGATTCGTAGACCAGATACTTCTGCTCTTGAGGACGAGTCGGGCGGAAGATCTTGCCAATGCCAAGCAGACCAGCACCAAGACCAATACCAACGCCCGCGAAAATCACGACGGTGAGGTACTGCCTGACGAAATCGGAGTACTCAGTCATTGTTCCCGGACACTACAGAAAGGCCGAACACGGCATGAAATCCTTGTCGCATAGAGATAGCAGTTCAATCTTGTGTGATCAGCCACCGGCGGTGGTGGACCCTGCGGAGGCGGGACGCTCGAACTGAACCGCAGCCGGAGTGGCGGCGCGAGCGTTGTGAAGAAGTAGGTCTGGGAACAGACCGTAAACGACCGAAACAACAACACAGATTCCGATGGCCAGTCCGGCCGCCATTGGAACCCGGAGCCGGTTTGCGCGGGGAACATCCTCGAGTCCGTCGTCGCCACCGGACATGAACATGGCCACAATGATCCGGAGATAAAGGAATGCCGAAATGACGGCCGAAACCATGGCCACCAGCGCCAATGGCACTGCGTGAGCGTCGGCGGCGGCGGTGATTGCGAGGAACTTGGCAAAGAAGCCAGCAGTGAATGGCACACCAGCTTGGGCTAAGAGCAACAGGATGAATGAGCCCGCCAACCAAGGATTCGAGCGAACGAGGCCCTGGTAATCGGACAGTTCATGATTGCCGTCGCCTTTGCGTCCGACAATGGTCGCCACACCGAACGAGCCCGCCACCATGAAGGTGTACACGGCGACGTAGAACGCTGCTGCGGTGATGCCATTTCCGCTGTTCGCCTGAATTGCCATGAGAATGAAACCGGCGTGGCTGATCGAGGAATAGGCCAACATCCGCTTCACATTGCTCTGAACAATGGCGAGTGCTGCGCCAAGGACCATCGAGAGAATGGCCAAGACGTACATGATGGGTTTCCACGTCGAGGCGTAGTTCGAGAATGTCAGCATGAAAACCCGAACGAGGCCTGCAACGGCCGCGGCTTTCACGCCAGCTGCCATCCATGCCGTTGCGGGAGTGGGAGCGCCGTCATACACGTCGGGGCTCCATGCGTGAAACGGCACTGCAGAGATCTTGAACGCCAAACCAACGAGCACGAGAACGAGTCCGAGAAGCAGTAGCCCGTTGTGGATCGGGACAACCGTCGCCATGAACTCGCGAATGTCGACAAAGTTCGTTGAACCGGTTGCGCCATAAAGCATCGCAATGCCGTAGAGCAGGAACGCAGAAGAGAACGCACCCAAGATGAAGTACTTGAGGCCAGATTCCTGAGACTGCACACGACGCAGATTCATCCCTGCAAGCACATAAACGGCAATCGACAACGTTTCGAGACCGATGAAGAGAACGATCAGATCGTTCGACATCGCCATGATGACGCCACCCACTGCCGACAGAAGCAGCAGGACGTAGAACTCCGGACCACTCATTGATTCGCGGCGCAGGAAATCATCAGCAAGTAGCGCAGCAAGAACAACGCCGATACACAGCACCACCGTGATGAACAGCGAGAAGCCGTCGATACCAACCGCTCCCCCAGCCGTACTAAACGGCCCGGTCTGCGCTTGGTCAAGGTTCCACCACATCAGTGAGTTCCAACCCTGAACTCGCGCCCACATTGGAACGACACTGATCGCAGCACCGACGGCGACCGCAACGGTGGTCCAGGTAAAGAGACCCTTTGGCGCACGACCCTTCAGGAAAGAGGAGAACGTGAGCGTGAGGAGCGCTCCTACTAACAAGATCAGCAAGGGCAGAAGCGCGAGCCAATCAATGGAAGGTCCGGCGACGTGGACGATTTCATTTTCAGTTGTCGCTGACGTGACATTGACCTGAGCGAAGACAGAAGCGATCACTGGTTCGCCCCCTGTCCGTTTGTTGCGACACCAAGACCATGTTCACCATTCATCGTGTGAGATGACTCGGTGATGTGGAGTAGATCAGCACCGTTACGAGTGATCGGTTCATGGAACCCTTGGACTTCAACTTCGAGCCGAGTGACCACTCGCTTCACCGAAGGGGCAATGCGATCGAGAACTGGCTTGGGGTAAATGCCAAGGAAGATGATGAGAGCAATAAGCGGAACCATCACAAGTTTCTCGGAGATCTTGAGATCCGAGAATGACTTGTTTGCTTCGTCTGGCTCGCCTTGGAACACACGCTGGTAGGCCCAGAGCAGATACAACGCCGCAATGATGACGCCAGTAGCAGCAACGACGGCCCACCAGCGGTGAGCCATAAATGTGCCGAGAAGAATCAGGAACTCGCCAACGAATCCGTTAAGGCCAGGAACGCCTATTGAGGAAAGCATCACGAGAGTGAAGATGCCAGCAAAGACCGGTGCGACCTTGCCGATGCCCTTGAGTTGAGAGATCTCGTAGGTGTGGCGACGGGTGTAGAGGAATCCGAGAAGAATGAACAGCGCACCAGTTGAGATGCCGTGGTTGATCATCTGCAGCACAGAACCTTCAATGCCTTCGACGTTCAGTGCGAACAGACCCATAAGCGCAAAGCCCATATGCGCGACCGATGAATACGCAATGAGGCGCTTGAGGTTGCGCTGCATTGCCGCGACGATGCCGCCATAGACCACACCGATCGTGGCCAAGGTCAACATCACTGGCGCAAACCACACCGTCGCTTCGGGGAACAGTTCAAGCCCATAACGAAGGAATCCGTAGGTGCCAAGTTTCAGAAGGATGCCGGCAAGATCGATTGAGCCTGCGGTGGGCGCTTCGGTGTGTGCATCGGGCAACCACGTATGGAAGGGGAAAGATGGGACCTTCACTGCAAACGCAATAGCCATGCCCAAGAACAACCAGCGACCGGTGCTCGTTGCCAAGTTGTGAGTGGCAATGATCTTGGTGAAGTCGAACGACACGCCGCCTTTGTCGCCAGCTCCGGCAACAACCGCCAGGGTGACGATGGAAACCAGCATGAACGCTGAACCGAGCATTGTGTACAGAAAGAATTTTGTTGCGGCGTAGACCCGACGACCGTGGCCCCACTTGCCAATGAGCATGTAAAGCGGAACCAGGGTGACTTCGAACATCAAGAAGAACAGGAAAAGGTCGAGCGAAAGGAACGCACCCATGCAGCCCGCCATGAGCAGCGTGAGCCATGCGTAGTAACCCTTCGGGCTGTGTTCTGGCTTCGCGGCGAATAGCGCGATCGGGAACAAGATGCCAGTGAGTACAACGAGGAACAACGAGATGCCATCGACGCCAAGGAAGAACTTAATGTCGAGCGACTGCACCCATGTTTGCTGAACCACGAACTGGAATCCGGCATCGCCGGTCTTGAACTCGACCAACAACGCAATACTCAGAACGCCGGTGAGGAGACCCGTGATGATTGCCATTTGCCGCGAAAGTTCGGGACGCGACTTCGGCATGAGCGCAATAAGCACCGCTCCAATCAGCGGCACAAAGATCAGTGCCGGAAGAATTGGGAACGTGGCCGCGCCTTCGGAGGCGAACACGGTGGAAAGGATGGAAGCGCTCATCAGAAACTCACCTGCGTCATTGCGAAGGCGACGAGAAGAACCGCACCAACACCGATCATGAGTGCATACCAGCGCACATAACCATTCTCGATGGATCGGAGTCGGGAGGCACCACCACGAGTAGCCCGACCAACACCATTAACGGCACCATCGATAACCACCTTGTCGAACATCGCGATGAGTTCAAATCCCTTGCGACCAACGCCGCCCATGAACTTCGTGATGCTTTGATCGATGTACCACCCGTTGGCGAAGAACGGCAGTTCGATGCGTCGAGGATCGACCTTGTGTTTCAGGTACACGAGATACGCAGCGATGATGCCCACGATCGCGATCGTCGTTGACAGCAGTAGTTCAATCGTGAGCTGTACCCCGCCGAGCGAAAGGTGTGCTTGGTTCTCGCCAATAACTGGTTCAAGCCAGCGATTGAGGAATTCAAGATGCTCGGTGAACGGAAGGTTGAGGACTCCCGCAATTGCGGCAAAGAAAGCCAAGACAATGAGCGGCACCAACATTGGCCACTTCGATTCGTGCGGATGCACAGCGCCATGACCAGACTCAGCGTGAGCATCGTCATGGACGTCGCCGTGAGCAGTGGCATCAGCGTCGACTGTGTCGGTTGCGGTGTGAGCATTGAGATTCGCGAGTTCTGCCTCGGCGGATTCTCCCCATCGGGCATCGCCATAGAAAATGCGGAAGACAAGGCGGCTCATATAGAACGCAGTGAGCAGTGCAGTGATCAGCCCGAAGATGTAAAGAATCACGCTCTTATGAAGGGCGTAGGCGAGGATGTCGTCCTTTGACCAGAAGCCCGAAAATGGCGGGACTCCGGCAATAGCCAACCAGCCCACAATGAACGTGATTGCGGTAACGGGCATGATCTTGCGCAATGCGCCCATGCGTCGCATGTCTTGTTCATCGTGCATGCCATGAATCACAGAACCAGCGCCAAGGAACAACAGGGCCTTGAAGAAGGCGTGCGTGATCATGTGGAAGATCGCTGCGCTATAGCCGCCAACGCCAACAGCCAGGAACATGTAGCCAAGCTGGCTCACAGTTGAATAGGCGAGAACCTTCTTGATGTCCTGCTGTGCAAGAGCGATCGTTGCTGCCAGGAATGCAGTGGCACAACCAACGATGGCAATCATCCATGGGATCCATGAAGCCGACGCCGTGAGGATCGGATTGACTCGGACCAACAGATAAACACCCGCGGTCACCATGGTGGCTGCGTGGATAAGCGCGGACACTGGTGTGGGGCCAGCCATAGCGTCGGGCAGCCAGATAAACAACGGAATCTGCGCAGACTTACCAATAGCGCCGACGAACAGCATCAGTGCGATGAAGGTTGCGGTGGTCTGCGCCAGTCCAGGAGCCATCGGAAGGAACTGGGTGTAGGTGACCGTGCCGAAGGCAAAGAAGGTCATGAAGATTGCAATCATGAAGCCCCAGTCACCAACACGATTGGTGATGAAGGCCTTCTTGCCGGCGCTGGCGTTTTCTTCCTTCTCGAACCAGAACGCAATGAGGAAGTACGAACACGCACCCACGCCTTCCCACCCGAGGAACGTGAGCACCATGTTGTTGCCCAACACGAGCACGAGCATCGAGAACACGAACAAGTTCAGGTAGGTAAAGAAACGCGGGAATCGGCTGTCGCCGTGCATGTACCCGATCGAGTACAAGTGGATCAACGAAGCGATGCCGGTGATGAACAGTGCCATCGTCATTGACAGCGGATCAAGAAGGATGCCGATGTCAACGTTGAAGTGACCGGCAGGAATCCACTGGAACAGAGAAAGTTCGTAGGTGTGTTCCGGCTCTCCCCAGAGCCCAGCGAACACAAGGCAGGCGGTGACAAACGCGAGCGCAACTGCACCCGTGCCGATCCACCCGGAACGCGGTTCATCAATGCGCTTGCCGAAAAACACCAACAGCAAGAACCCAGCCAAGGGAAGCGCAGGAATTAACCAGACCAATCCGACCATGTCCCTTATCCCCTCAATGTCCGAAGGTCATCGGCGGTAGCGCCGGGACGACGTCGTGCCATCGCCACAATCAAGGCGAGGCCAATCACAACTTCAGCTGCAGCGACGACCATCACGAAGAACACGATGATCTGACCAGAGATGTCATTCAGCATCTTTCCGAACGTCACGAACGAAAGGTTCACGGCGTTGAGCATGAGTTCGACACACATGATCATGAC
>JAPLAE010000119.1 GCA_026393455.1 Actinomycetota bacterium | reverse complement strand
TGGCAGCGCGGAGACGAAACTATGTGGGGCACTGAAGCCATCATGCTTTCAGCGGGCACCAACATCGAATGGTTGCGTGACGACCTCGGCATTATTGATTCTGCTGCCGACTCACACGTCGTTGCCCAACAATGCGATGACACCGACGGAGTTGTCTATGTACCTGCGCTTCTCGGACTCGGAACCCCAAATTGGGACTACGGCGCGCGTGGAACATTGTTAGGCATCACCCGCGGAACAGGACGCCCCCATATCGTGCGCGCCGTACTCGAAGGCGTCGCCCAGCGCGGTGCCGATCTGGTTGATGCAGCCGAGGCCGATACCGGGCTGGCCATTTCGGCATTGCGTGTCGATGGCGGAATGAGCGCGAACCCAACCTTCACTCAAGCGCTGGCCAACGCGACGCAACACACCGTTGAGATCTCACCCATCCTTGAAGCCACAACATTGGGTGCTGCGTTTCTCGCTGGACTTTCCGTTGGCACATGGGCCGGATGGGACGACATTGCATCAACATGGCGACCCTCTCGCGTGATTGAACCCAATGGTCCCGCAAACCGCGAGCGGTGGGCCTCAGCAATAGAACGCGCCAGTGGATGGCACGCCGACCTTTCCTCTTTCGATTTCTGAACTGGTGAACTGAGCATTCAATGAAACGCCACATTCTGTTTCTGTTCGCAGCGCTACTCGCAGTAGCAACGATTACGTTCGCATCCACTGCGTGCAGTTCGAAAACGACCACGGCATCGGAAGAAGACACTCCCGCTATAGCGATGACAGTTCACGTCAAAGATGGTGAGTTCGACACGCGCGACATCGATATCGAAGCCGGCGGTAGTGTCATGTGGATCAACGACGATGTTGCGTCGCATGACCTGCAGTTCCTCGCCCCCAACAAGCTCTATTCGGGGGTCATCAAGCCGGGAAAGGCATGGATTCACACCTTCGCAGCGGCCGGAACCTACGACTATTACTGCGATTTCCATAACACGATGAAAGGCGTTGTGGTCGTTCGCCCTGCTCCGTGACAGACTGTCGGGGCGATGGTGAGCCGGTTGGGTGACCGCGGGCCGGCTTGACCGGTTCGAGGAAAGTCGGGGCTCCAAAGGGCAAGGTGCTGGCGAATAACCAGTCGGAGTGATCCGCAGGAAAGTGCAACAGAAAGCAAACCGCCGATGGCCCGGTTTACCGGGTACAGGTAAGGGTGAAACGGTGCGGTAAGAGCGCACCAGCATTCGAAGCGATTCGGATGGCTCTGTAAACCCCACCTGGAGCAAGGCCGAGCGTCGGGATTGACTGCCCGTCAGTTGTTTCGAAAGAGACAACACCCGCTGGTAGGCCGCACAGATGGATGGTCACACAGGCGCCGGGAGGCGCTGGACAAAACCCCGCTTACAGGCCGACTCACCATCGCACCCAAAGCAGGTATGGTGAATTTTTTGGGTGGCACAACCTCAGCACCCGACGATTCCCTTGTGTGTATCGCCGCGAAACTCATATTCCGTGTCTGGTGGTTCTCGTGTCCCGGCGCCGATGGCCGCGCAGAACCTAGGGTCGAGGTGTCGACCGGCAAAGGGTCTCTCGACTTTTAGTCGGGGGTTCTCATATGGTCCGCAGAACAGTTCTCGCAAAGCTCGCAGTAATAGCAACAGCGTTTGCAATTCTCAGCGTGATGACGTTGCCTGAACTTGCGAGTGCAATCACACCTTCTCAAACCGCCGTTACCTCAATCACTGTTGGCACTAACCCCCGCGGCGTTGCTGTAAGTCCTGACGGATCGAGCGTGTGGGTGACGAACGATGGCGGCACGTCAATCTCGCGTATTAACACCACCACCAATAACGTCACCTCGATCACTGTTGGCACTAGCCCCCGCGGCGTTGCAGTGAGTCCTGACGGATCGAGTGTGTGGGTGACGAACTTCGACGGCACCACCGTCTCGCGTATTAACACCGCCACCAATAACGTCACCTCAATCACTGTTGGCACTAGCCCCCGCGACTTCGATGGACAGCACGGCGATGCAAATCATCCGTCACGATCTGCTGGCCTCAGCCC
>JAPLAE010000141.1 GCA_026393455.1 Actinomycetota bacterium | reverse complement strand
CCATCGATGCGAGCGCCTTCATTCACGATGCGTGAACGAACAACGGCCTTGGTGACCGAACGGAACGCGGCCTTGAGCTGCTTGTCGGCACCACCGACGCCGGCAAACTGCGGAGCAAGTTCAGAAACAAGTTGATCGCGAAGCGCTGCTTCGGCTTCAAGGCGAGCGGTCTTGTCGGAAATGACCTGCGTAGCAAGGATCTGCTCGCGCTTGGCCTGCATGGCGGTAAGAACCTCTGGCGTGTAGTCAGAAGTGACCGAGTAAGGCATCGGAGGCTTACTGCCGACCTTGGCAATAAGTTCGTTCTGCGCAGCGATCGACTGAAGGATGTACTGCTTGGAGGCTTCGAGCCCACGAGCAAGTTCCGCTTCGTCAACCTTGGGGGCGCCGCCCTGCATCGCAGGCCACTGTGCTTCGGTGCCGCCGGCTTCGACCATGGAGATCGCAACGTCGTTGCCGTTCAGCGCGCGGCCAGCGACAACGATTTCAAACTGGCTTTCCGAACCCTCTTCGTAGGTGGGGTGCGGGATCCACTGACCATCAGCGGTAAAGGCCAGACGAACGGCGCCGATGGGGCCGTCGAACGGGATACCGGAAAGGCTGAGTGCAGCAGATGCGCCGTTGATGGCAACAACGTCATGCGGATTCACAAGATCGGCCGCAAGAACGGTGCCAACAACATGAACCTCATTGCGGAAACCGTCAGGGAAGCACGGACGCAACGGGCGATCCATCAGACGGCAGGTGAGGATGGCCTGGTCGGAAGACTTGCCTTCACGACGGAAGAACGAACCGGGGATACGGCCCGCGGCGTACATGCGCTCTTCAATGTCGACGGTGAGAGGGAAGAAGTCGGCACCTTCACGTGCACTCTTCGCCGCTGTAGCGGTGACGAGCATGACAGTGTCGCCAACGCGAACGGTCACTGCACCGTCAGCCTGACCGGCAAGTTTGCCGGCAGAAAAGGTAATGGTCTTGTCGGCATTGCCGGGAATGGCGGCGTCGACGGAAATGGCATCAGCCACGTGTGTCTCCTTTGTGAGACGGACTTTGGTCCGTCAGTTGGAGGCGACCCCGTAACCAGTTCCCAGAGGTGAATATCGGAGCAGTGATCCGACCCTCACCTCCGGCAACTGACAACGCAGTATCGCCGGGGAGCTGCTCCCAGACAGGAACAGCGAGGGGACGACCACGATGGTCGTCCCCCAGTTCGCAATTATCGGCGCAAGCCGAGTTTCGCGATGATCGAGCGGTAACGCTCGACGTCGTTCTTCTTGACGTAGTCGAGCAGGCGGCGACGACGACCGACGAGCATAAGAAGGCCACGACGACTGTGGTGGTCTTTCTTATGTGACTTGCGATGCGGTCAGTGAGCAGTGCGATCTGAACTTCAGGCGACCCGGTATCGGTGGGGTGCGTCCGGTGTTCGGCGATCGTGCCAGCCTTCGGAGGGAGGTTTGCGGGTTCAGCAGACATGTACGTTCTTTCTGGTGGGCATCTGACCCAGCTCCGTGATCCGCTGACTCGTGCATGGCACGAACCTGGCGCAATCGGGAGGGGCTACACAGTTCGCAGGGTGCGAACCGACGCAGTTACGGTACCAGCGAGGGCCTTCACGCCCACATTCGGCATTTCGACCACCGCTGGCCGATTTAGCGAGATTCCGTTCACCCCTAGGGATTTTCGGCCCTACGATGCGGGTTCGCTCGTCGGGGGACGAGCCCAAAGGGGAACCATGTCTGCTTCGAAACGACCGGCGCCAAAACGGCTCGATGATCTTGCCGACCCACAGTTCTCGCCCGAAGCTCAGACAATCTTCGAAGGTGCCGCACCTTTCGCGGACATGATCGAACTCAATGCCGACGCACTCATGACACAAGCGGCGGCCGAAACTGGTCTCGAAAATTTCGGTCCAATGGATTTCGTGGAACGCCTCGAAGTGTTGCTCAACGCACTCGATACCGAAGCTCCGCTCTCCCCCATGGGACGCATCTCCGCCGGTTCGTTCATGAGCACGCTCCTAAAAAACCGTTTGCTGCTCGCCGACTTGTTAGCGCGACACCCAGAGATTCACGACATCGAAATCAGTGCGCCGATAATCATCGCTGGACTCCCCCGCACTGGTACGACTCACCTACACAATTTGATTGCTTGCGATCCCGCTCTTCGTTCACTTCCATATTGGGAAAGCATCCAACCCGTTCCTTCGCTTGATGAAGCCTCGCTCGCCAATACCCCCGAAGATCCGCGACTGGCACGGACAGAAGCCGGACTGCAGATCATGGACATGATCATGCCGGACTTCAATCGCATGCATGAGATGACGACATGGCACGTGCACGAAGAGATCCAGATTCTCGCGATCGACTTCTCGACGATGATGTTCGAAACCATGGCACCGATGCCGTCGTGGCGTGACTACTACAAGTCGCACGATCAGACACCGCACTATGAGTACATGAAGACCGTGTTGAAAGCGTGCCAGTTCTTGCGTGGTGGCGAACGTTGGATCCTGAAGTCACCACAGCATCTGGAACAGTTCGGTCCACTTGCAACAACGTTCCCCGACGCCACCTTCCTCGTCACCCACCGTGATCCCATTTCCGTAATGGTTTCGATGGGAACGATGGTGTCGTATTCAGCACGCACATCGTTGTCGCCAGTCGACCCGGTTGCCGTTTCAAACTATTGGGCCGACCGCCTCGACGACATGCTCAATGCAGCCATGCGAGATCGCGCGCTTCTCGGCGGGCCCGAGCAGTCGATGGATATTCGGTTCGACGAGTTCATGGCCGACGATCTCGGCACTATTCGCCGCATTTATGAACTCGCTGGACAACCCATGGACGCAAGGGCCGAAGCTGCACTGGCCGAGTACGGAGCCACGCATGAGCGCGACCGATTCGGCAAGGTCATCTACGACGTCGATCAGATCGGTATCGATGTGCCGGCTCGCCGCGAACAAATGCGTGCCTACAGCGAGCACTTCGCCATTCCTGACGAACCCTGGTAACAACTAACCCAGTGGAAGTCACTGCTGGAGAGCCAGCGCTTCCGGATTGTTCAGAGCCAGTAGCCGGTGATGTCGATGATGAAGTTGGTCGAGCCGGCGGCGGATCCGGCCACGACGGTGAGTTGACGCGACCCGTTGAGTGTTAGCGCCACACCGATGGCGAGAATTTGCCCAGCGGCACTCCAGTTGATCGTGGATGCGGAGACGCCGAAGGTTCCTCCGGGATTCACGGCGAGGTAGCCGGCGCCGACAGTGTCGACCACCGTCACATTCGCAAACACCGCGGTGGCGCCTGCAGGCACGAAGTTGGAGGTGACGAGTACGCCGCTGGTGTTGTAACTATTGGCGACCGAAACGGTGCGGTTCTGGGAGCCACTGAGCACGCCGTTCAGCGGATAGGTGCTGAGTCGTGAGTCGTAGACGCGACTTGGGGTGACGGCGTGCTAGGCGCCAGCCACGCCCAACCCACCGATCTGCTGCCAGACGCCGGGCGTGCCGCTCTGAACGCACAACCACAGGACACAACTGCTGTCGAGTTTGATCGAGCCGGCGTATTGGGACGTGATCAACGAGGGCGGCGGGTCACCCACAGGATTGATGGCGATGTCAGCGTCGGTTCCGTTCGCGATCACCCCATATCTGCCCACGAACTGCCCTCCAACATAACCGCCGGAGCTGTAGATGCCGTAGCCAGTCGTTGAATTCGCATTCACGGCATCGCCTTGGGGAGACCTGGCTGTGAGTGCATTTCCACTGCTGCCCGCCTGCGCATAGACCGCGGTTCCAGAAGCGCTGGTCGCACTGACGGCCGGAGCCCCGTCAAATACGCCTGAGGCCGCCGCCGCTGGGCCTGCGGTGGCAACGGTGGCAATCCCACCGGCCAAAGCGCCGGCGACGATGACGCCCGCGGTGTGAAGCGCGTGGCGCCGCGAGACACTGCCCGCATCGGAATCACTTTCGGAATCGGATCGGACCGTGCCGTCGTCGGCATCGATCGCAGCGAAAGCGGGAACAGCGGGCCGGCTCAAGCCGCGGCCGCTGTTGCGGAGCAACTGCTTCACTTCATCGAGTTCAGCACGTAACCGCCGAACTTCATCGGCCAAGTCAGAATCGGACATCGGATACGCCCCCGGTCTTGCCGGGGCCCGGCCCCCGACGGCGAAACTATATAAAGGAATGCGTGATTGAGTCAATGGTTCGCCGCTACCCCCCTCGACGCAGAGCGAGTGGCCAGTGGTATCGAGGGCAAGGAATTGGTGGCGAACTGCTCAGAAACCCGCCTGCAGATTCGCCTGAGACGACATCGAGATCTTGAGTGGCGTTCCTTGGTGAACCGTCGCTCAGCGGACGATCAACCCAGCAACAGCGTCCGACACTGATCGACGTCTTTGCCCATTTGGGCGATGAGCGCATCGATTGAGTCGAACTTCAGTTCGTCACGAAGATGCGCAACGAACTGCACGGCGAGTTCTTCACCGTAGAGATCGGCATCGAAGTCGATGAGATGAGCTTCGAGCAGCGATGTATCAGCGAATTCGTAGAACGTCGGACGGCGACCAAGCGAAATGGCACAGGCTCGGTTGACACCGTCGGGGGTGCGACACCAACCGGCATAGATGCCGTCGGCGGGCAGACAGATCGTTTCAGGAATCGCAAGGTTTGCCGTGCGAAACCCAAGATCGCGTGCACGCCCATCGCCGTGACCAACGATGCCTCGAACCTCATGCGGTCGACCCAACATTGCATTGGCCGATTCAAGATCGCCACCGCGCAACGCGCCGCGTATTCGCGTTGATGACACTGACTCGGTTGACGGTTGTCCGTTCAGGTCGACCAGTTCATGGGCCAGCGTTTCGAAGCCGAGTTGCACGCCCATCTCGACCAGCAGCGCAACGTTTCCAGCACGCTTCGTGCCGAAGTGAAAATCACTTCCGACCGTGATGAGTTTTGCATTCAACAACCCGACAAGATCCTCAGCGACAAACTCGGCTGCTGTCTGCAGAGCGCGCTGCTCGTCGAATCGCACTACAAACGTGGCATCGACACCACACTCAGCGAGAAGTTCGAGCTTTTGATCGAGATCAGTAAGTAAGAGCGGTGCCGATTCGGGCCGAACAATCGAGGCTGGATGCCTATCGAACGTAACGACAACAGTTCTCAGTCCGCGTTCAGCGGCAAGCGCCTTCAAAGTTTTGATCACCTGCCGGTGACCGCGATGCACGCCATCGAAGGCACCGATGGTGATCGCTGCGCCCTGATCGAAACGATCGCTTTGTTGGTTGTCGTAGATGACGTCCATGTCGAGTCGAACGCTACCGTCCGTCGACCGGAGCGACGACAACATCAGGCTTCGCCGTGCCGCCACGATGAGCGATGTACATCGCCAATAACGTGCCTTCCGCATTCACGACTGCCCAAGGCCCATCACCGATGAATCGATCATCGACCGCAAGCACCTTGCCGTGGCCGACATCGATCCGTTCTG
>JAPLAE010000039.1 GCA_026393455.1 Actinomycetota bacterium | reverse complement strand
TTCGGAGCCCCCACACTGCTCCGCTAAGGTTCCCCCCTTCAGGGTCGGTGCCCGAGTGGCCAAAGGGAACGGGCTGTAAACCCGTCGGTTCTGCCTTCGATGGTTCGAATCCATCCCGGCCCACCATCCGGCTCCCCGCCCGTCGGGCGGGGCTGCCGGCTGGAACCCACTCACCTTCGCCCCGGGGCGATCGGTCGAAACGAGGAAATCCATGCCGAGCTTCGATGTTGTGTCCGAGGTCGATGAGCAGGAAGTTCGCAATGCAGTCGATCAGGCGTCGCGCGAACTCACCACTCGCTTTGATTTCAAGAACACCAACTCATCGGTCGAATACAAAGAACTCTCCATTGAGATGAAGTCGGCAAGTCCCGATCGACTCAATGCCGTTCGTCAGGTTCTTGAAGAGAAGTTGGTCAAGCGGAAGGTGTCGCTCAAGTCCCTTGACTACGGCAAAGTCGAAGACGCCGCGAGCAGCACGGTTCGTCAGACCATCAAAATCGTTGCGGGCATTTCCAGCGAGAAAGCCAAGGCCGTCAACAAGGCGATCAAAGAACTCGGCCTTAAGGGTGTTTCTTCGCAGACCCAAGGCGAACAAGTTCGCGTCACCGGGAAAAAGCGTGACGACCTACAAGCCGTTATCGCAGGGCTCAAAGAGGTTGATCTCGAGATCCCATTGCAGTTCGAAAATTTCCGCGACTAACGCGAGACGAACTACTCGTAGTACCCCGAGTGGATGTAGACGCACGGAATTCCTTCGCCATGGAACATGTCGGCATTGCGGCGATCGTCTTCAAACGCGAGTTTCAAATCGAATCCAAACTCGCGTAATTCGCTAACGGTCTGTTGTTTGAATTGCCATGCTTCCTGACCTGATCGATCGGGACGCATGCACAGTAGATCCCAGCGCAATTCATGACGGGCCAGCCATTCAAGCGTTTGCGGTTGCACGCGTAACGGGCGCGCCGTCAGTAAGACCACATGAAGATCAGACGCTAAAAGACTGAGTAATCGTGATACTTCATGAATGACTTCGTCCTCGCCACAGGCTTCGAAAAACGCGTTCCAATCGCGATTGGCAATGTGGTGTTGACGATCGCTGGCGTTCGACAGCACGCCATCCATGTCAAAGACAACTGTGGCGGCCGGTTCAACCGGGCCGTTACGCCAATGCCAATTGGTGTACGGCGCGTTCACACTCCACTACCAGGACCGTACAACGCGCTTTCGCGAATGGCCTCGACAACAGACGGGTCGGCAAGTGTCGTGGTATCGCCAAGTGTGTTGCCGTCGGCGATGTCACGAAGAAGCCGACGCATGATTTTTCCGCTTCGGGTTTTTGGGAGGTCGGGGACGATGATGACGCGCTTAGGACGCGCTGTGGGCCCGATCTTTGTCGCTACGTGGGAGCGCAATTCGTCGACCAACGCATCGTCGGCAACCACTCCCCCGCGCACAATGACATAGCCCACAATGGCCTGACCGGTGAGGTCGTCGGTTGCTCCAACGACTGCAGCTTCCGCCACAGAGGTGTGATCGACGAGAGCGCTTTCAACTTCAGTGGTGGAAATTCGGTGACCCGAAACGTTCATGACGTCATCGACGCGACCCAACAACCAGAGGTAGCCATCTTCATCGATCTTGGCGCCATCGCCGGCGAAATAGCGACCGGGATAACGGCTCCAATAGGTGTCCATGTAGCGCTCAGGGTCGCCCCAAATACCGCGCAACATTGATGGCCACGGACGCGTCAGGGTCAGATAACCGCCGCCATGTTCAATGGTGTGGCCTTCTTCATCGACAACTTCAACGCCAATTCCTGGCAATGCCATACATGCAGACCCAGGTTTGAGGGTGGTGACGCCGGGGAGCGGCGTAATCATTTGGCCGCCAGTTTCGGTCTGCCACCACGTATCGACGATCGGACAACGGCTTGAACCGATGTGTTCGTGATACAACATCCAAGCTTCTGGATTGATCGATTCACCGACCGAACCCAGCAAACGAAGCGACGAGAGATCGTGCTTTTGTGGCTCTTGTTCTCCCCACTTCATGAAGGTACGAATAGCAGTGGGCGCGGTGTAGAGCTGTGTGACGCCGTAGCGCTCGATGATGTCCCACATGCGATCTTTGCCCGGCGTATCGGGAGTTCCTTCATACAGAACCGATGTCGCACCGTTCACAAGCGGTCCGTAAACGATGTAGCTGTGACCAGTCACCCAACCAATATCAGCGGAGCACCAATAGATATCGGTTTCGGGTTTGAGATCAAAGACGTATTTGTACGTGAACGCGACCTGCGTCAGATAACCACCAGTGGTGTGCATGATGCCCTTTGGCTTGGCAGTGGTTCCTGAGGTGTAAAGCAAATAGAGCAACTGCTCGGAATCCATCGGCTCTGCCGGGCAATCAGCCGATGCTGACTCCATGAGGTCGTGGTACCAGTGATCGCGGCCATCCACCATCGTCACGTCGGAGTTGGTGCGTTGCACAACAACAACGTCGGTCACCGACGGGCACGAGCCCACGGCATCGTCGACATTGGGCTTCAGTAGTGAAGCGGCGCCGCGTCGATAGCCACCGTCGGCAGTGATGATGACTTTGCATTCGCCATCTTGAACGCGATCAATAATCGAATCGGGCGAGAAACCACCAAAAATCACCGAATGAGCAACACCAATCCGGGTGCACGCGAGCATCGCCACCGGAAGTTCCGGGATCATCGGCATGTAGATAGCGACTCGATCGCCCTTCGAAAGACCAAGACTTTTGAGCACATTGGCGAACTTCTTCACTTCTTCAAGAAGGTCGGCATAGGTGATGGTGCGGGTGTCGCCCGGTTCGCCTTCCCAGTGGTAGGCGACGCGATCGCCAATGCCATTGGCGACATGACGGTCGAGACAATTTTCAGAAACGTTCAGGGTTCCGCCAACGAACCACTTCGCAAAAGGGAGTTCCCATTCAAGAGTGGTCGTGAAATCGGAGTTCCAAGTGAGCAGTTCGCGTGCCTGACGTGCCCAGAACGCTTCGTAGTCAGCGTCGGCCTCACGATAAAGCGAATCGTCAGAAGTCAGCGCGTTTGCCTTGAACTGCGGTGACGGCGGAAACAACCGGTTCTCGTGGAAATAGTCCTCAATCGTCGGTTCAGTCATGACACTCCCCGTAAACGGTGGGCGAATGCTCGCCCTTTGCTCCGCTGATCCTACCGGCCGTTCCTCGAGCGGTCGGCTGCCTCATCTCGCATCTCAACGGTCCATTCGAGAACGACAAAATCGCCCAAACCGCCCGATTCAAGAAGCGCTTCCGCTTCCCCAACCCTGCTTCGTGCACGCAGAGCTTCCACATCTGGTGCCGAAGCTTTTTCGGTCCAGCGGCGACGGCCTTCGTCAACAAGGTCGGCAATTCCCAATCGTTGAAGAAACTCTCGTTGGGTCGTGGTCTTGCTGGGTTCACACGCAGTAGCGAGTTGATCAATTGCCACATCGGTGGTGATATCGCATGCACCTGGCGCATCCAACGGATGCCCACCCCGTTCTTGACCCACAAATGTGCGGAGCCAACCCATTTCCGGACGAGCAGCGATCTCTGGGGTTGTTGCGCCGTAGTCAATGACAATCACCACACCACGTTCAACACGATCGACCGCTTCCATAATCCATTGCACCGCGTGTTCCTGCAGCGGTATCCACTCCCCCGCCGCCGCCGATGACAGCACAGGGGCGAGTGACGCGGAAACCTCGGTTGGAGCAACCACAAACTCAAGACCATCTTCGACGTGATGCACGTCGAGTCGTTCGAAGTTCCCTGCACCATCGTGTCGAACGATGTCGAAGGCCAGGTTGTCGAGCAGTTCATTGGCCAGCACGACGCCAGTAAATCCATATGGCGCGATTGGACTCGACGCGAACTGCGGGCCGGGACCGACGCTGCGCACGAACGTTTCAACGCCTGCAGCTTCGAGATCGCCCGTCCAACCTTCAAGATGATCGGCATGCAGTGCGCGTTGCTCAGAAGAGCGTTCCACCATCAGGTAGCGAAGCGCCGAGCCGCACTCGGGTGTTGCGAAGGCAATCGAGCGAGCGAGCGTTCCGGGTCCCGCACCGAACTCAACGACCACGAATGTTTCGGGAGAGCCGAGTGCCAACCATTCCTCGTCGAGTCGTCGAGCAATCAACGCGCCAAACAAGGGACCGACTTCGGGACTGGTCAGAAAGTCACCACGACGACCAGCACGGCCAACGGTCGCGTAGAAACCAACTGACTCGTCATAGAGCGCAATATCCATGTACTGCGCAAAGGACATCGTTGCTCCGACCGGAAACCGAGATCGGAACTCGTCGGTCATGGGCATTCAGCGCAACGCGAACCTCAGTGGTTCAGCGCAGCAACGAGAAAAGGTTGACCTGGTCGGTGAAGTGCGTAAGCGCACCCGGGAACACACCCCATATGAGGGTGACGGCAACCGTGATGATGAGTGCGAACGAAAGCGAGGCTGGCACCTTGATCGGTGTGCGATCGCCATCGGGGGCTTCGTCCATCCACATGACACGAATCAGACGGCCGTAATAGCCGAATGCAATCACCGAGTTCAGACCAACGATGACAGCGAGGATGTAGCCCGATGCGGTTCCGGCCGAAGCTAACGAACTGAAGATCGAGAGCTTGGCAAACCAACCTGCTGCCGGTGGAATGCCCGCAAGAGAGAAGAGGAAAATCGTCATGCACACCGTGAGCGTGGGGGCATACGAGAACAGGCCGCCGAAGCTCTTGATGTCACCCGAGCGAGTCTTGCGAGAGACCGCAAGGACGACCGCGAAGGCGCCAAGGTTCATGCCGGCGTAGATGAGCAAGTAAACAACGATCGAACGAAGCGCTTCGCCGCCAGTGCCCAGCGTGG
This sequence comes from Actinomycetota bacterium, assembly GCA_026393455.1. Lineage (GTDB taxonomy): Bacteria > Actinomycetota > Acidimicrobiia > Acidimicrobiales > Acidimicrobilacustridaceae > Acidimicrobilacustris. The sequence goes on along the minus strand of JAPLAE010000039.1, from coordinate 2,160 downwards.
CGCCCGCGACCGCAAGCGGAGCAAGGATGTAACCGGCCTGGGCAATACCGGAGTAGGCCAGCATGCGCACGACGTTGGTCTGACGGAGAGCGATGAGATTTCCCACGGTCATGGAAAGCGCGGCAAGCGCCCACATGAGCGGTTCCCAAACATCGTGACGCCCGTAGAACCCAATGAAGAGCACATTCAAGATGGCGACGAACCCGGCTGCTTTTGATGCAACGGCGAGGAACGAGGTAACCGGAGTAGGTGAACCTTCGTAGGTGTCGGGTGCCCACTGGTGAAACGGCACGGCCGAAACTTTGAAGGCAAACCCAATCAGCACGAACACGATGCCCAGCGTGATGATCGGCTGGGAAGAGATGTACGAGCCGAGATCGGCACCGATGTTCACGAGCAAAGTCGATCCGGTGATTCCAAAAATCAGGGACATGCCGTAAAGCAGAATTGCCGAAGCGAAAACACCCATCAGGTAGTACTTCAAACCCGCTTCGTTGCTCTTCTGATCACGCTTCCGCCAGGCCGCAAGCATGTAGGCCGGGATAGATACGAGTTCGAGGGCAATGAAGATGCTGATGAGATCACGAGCCGAGGCCATGACCATCATGCCGAGGATCGAAGAAAGTAGAAGGGTGTAGTACTCACCCTCGTGATAGTCGCCTTCGGCGATGTAGTTGGTCGACAGCAGAATCACGACATAACCGGCAACGAGGAACAGTGCCTGCAGGATGAGCGCGTAATTGTCGACGACAAATCCGCCGCCGAACATCACGCGATCTACTCCGTCATAGGCAAGCGTTGCGATCGGAATGAGTGCGACCAGTAAACCGATACCGGCAACCGATGACGACGCCCATCGTGAGCGCTCACCAGTAAACGCGTCAAGCACAATCAACACCACGATGGTCGCGGCCACGATGATTTCGGGCGCGAGAGCGTGATAGTCGACGCTGGGTGCGTTCCAGGCGAAAGTCAGCAACTGGGCGAGCAACGGATCAGCCTCCGAGCCCGTTCACGATCGCGATTGTGCGCTCAACCGCACCATCTGTGACCTTGAAAATGATGTTGGGCATGAAACCGAGCACAACGATGAGTACGAGAATGGGAGTCCAGGCCAACCACTCGGTGAACGTGACGTCGTGCAGGTGCGGATCGTCTTCGTATTCCTTCGTGGGCACGCCGAAGCCCACTCGCTGATACATCCACAGCAAGTACGAAGCAGCCAGCACAGTGCCGACCGCAGCGATCACCATGAGCACACGGAAGAACGCAACGTTGAGACCGAGGCCGGGGTTATAGGCAGACAAGATCGCTGGGAACTCTCCCCAGAAGCCCGCCAAACCAGGAAGACCGAGCGAGGCCATCACCGCGAAGCCGAGGATCCAGCCCATATGCGGCATGGACTTGAGCATTCCGCCGAGGCGAGAAATATCGAGGGTGTGATAGCGGTCCTTCGTTGAACCAGCAACAAAGAAGAGCATGCCGGTGATGAGACCGTGAGCAACCATGCCGAAGATGGCGGCTTGGAAACCAAAGGTGGTCAGCGTGGCGATACCAAGCATCACAAAACCCATATGCGAAACCGATGAGAACGCAATGAGTCGCTTCATGTCCGACTGCGCCAAACAACACAGCGCTCCGTAGATGATGCCGATAACTGCGAGCAGGCCGATAAACGGTGCCCACTTTTCAGCAGCCCCCGGAAGGATCGGAATGGCAATGCGGATGAAGCCGTAGGTTCCGAGCTTCAGGAGCACTGCAGCAAGGATGACTGAGCCAACCGTTGGCGCTTGAGTGTGCGCGTCAGGCAACCACGTGTGGAAGGGGAACATCGGGACCTTGATACCGAAGCCCATAAACATGCCACCAAAGATGAACAGGGCTGCGCCGGTCGAGATGCCTGTTGCCAATTCCGGCAGGATGCGCATGTCGAACGAATGCATGAGTTGTCCGCCGACCTCGATCGGATCAGACAGGAAATACAGCGCAAGGAAGGCGACGATCATGAGCGCCGAACCAAACAACGTGTAGAGGAAGAACTTGAGCGAGGCATACTGACGCTTCTCGCCACCCCAGACGCCGATCATGAAGTACATCGGCAGAAGGACAACCTCGAAGAAGACGAAGAACAGGATGAGATCCTGCGATACGAAGGTACCC
>JAPLAE010000058.1 GCA_026393455.1 Actinomycetota bacterium | reverse complement strand
AAGACGTGAAGGATCTGGGTCTCGCCACATCAGCCACACCGGAGGACTGCCGGGAACACTGATTTCGTTGAGAACCTCGAAGCCAAATCGTTCGTAGAACGGAAGGTTCTCCGGCTTTTGGGTTTCAAGGTAGGCCGCCTCAATCTCGGTATCGCAGCGTGTCAACACCGGCATGAGTAGTTCGCGCCCAACGCCTTGGCCTTGTCGTGTGGGGTCGACGCCAAGAAGCGCGAGATACCAATGCGGTTGCTGTGGATGAGCGTTCTCGACTGCAGCAAGAAGTTTGATCCCTGTTCTTCGGTTCCGTCCAGTGAGTAGTGCCCGAGCACAGGCCGCGTAGATGCGGAGTTCGCGGCTCTTGGAGCGAGGTGTCCCGCCAGGGGGAAGCCACGAAGCCGAACCAATCACACGTTGGCCATCAAGGGCTCCCCAGACCTCTCCGTGGTCCATGCAATCTTTTAGCAGTGCACCGAGGAAGATCGGAAGGATCCGATGTTCTTGGCCGGGGTCTTTCGCGAAAAAACCAAACAGTGGATCGGGCCAGAACGCGCGACTTGTCGTGGCAATCGCTTCTCCTCGCTGAGAGCGACTGATTTGTTCTATCTGTGCCATCAGGCCTTCGGAGAAGACTGAGCACCACGGATGAGGCGGCCAGGTAGTTCGCCAGTTGGAACTCCGTCGTTCATTACTACCGAGCCCGCGACGATTGTGGACCGGTAGCCGGCCGCGCGTTGAACCAGACGTTTCCCGTTTGCCGGCAGGTCGTGCAACATCTCGGGAACCCCGACGGAAAGCAATTCGAAATCGATCAGGTTGATGTCGGCCCGCTTGCCTTGTTCGAGAGTTCCTCGATCGTCAAGGCCCACTGCATGAGCGGTGTCATGAGTCTGTTGTTTTACGAGCCACTCGATCTCGAACTGTTCAGCCGATGCAACGTCGCGGCCCCAGTACTGCAACATCCATGTTGGAAAGCTGGCGTCGCAGATCATCGTGCAATGAGCACCAGCATCGCCAAGTCCGGGAACGGTGTTGGGGTGAGCGATCATTTCGCGAGTCGCTTTTAAGTTTCCCTCGACAAAGTTCATCACGGGAACATAAATGCGACCGTTGCCATTGTCGGACATAAGTGTGTCGTAGGCACCTGCGATATCGAGACGTTCATCGAGCGATTGGTCATAACGAATTGGATCGCTCAGTGCGAACATCGTGCTTATCAAACCATTCATGTCGCCGTCAGTCGCTTCAACCTCAGCGATGATCGTTGCTCGGGTTGAAGGGTCGGCAAGGGCAGCAACGCGATCAACATGATCAAGGTTCAGAAGCGACTGGTAGGTCGGAGAGGGCAGTAGTGGGTTGACGCGACCCTCGAGCGACATGATGAGTCCAACGGGTCGAGCGGCAACTTGTCCGGTTATGCGTAAGCCATCTTCGTTGGCAGACGCTATGAGTCCAAGAATCTTTCGGTATTCGTCGGGAGCAAACTCAGGTCGTTGCAGAAGAGAAACCGAAATTGGCCGACCGCTTACTTCGGCCATCTCGCGAATCAGAGCAAATTCAGCCTCGAGGTCGAAGAGATCGGCGACGATTTCGAGAACACCCTTTCCTGTGGCCCCGATGGCGCGAGCAATTCCGACAAGTTCTTCGCGTGAGGCAGTGAGGCTTGGGGTGTGGCGACCATCGGCCGATTTGTGAGCAACGGTGCGCGAGGTTGTGAAGCCGAGTGCACCGGCACGAATTGCATCTGCTGCGATCGCTCCCATTTGTGCAATCTCATCTGGCGTTGCCCGCTCGGCATGATCGGCACCGCGATCGCCCATGACGTAGCCACGAACCGCAGCGTGACCAATCTGTGCAGCGAAGTCGATGGCGTGTGGTGTGCTGTCGATGCTGTCGAGGTACTCGGGGAATGACTCCCACTCCCAAGTGATTCCCTCGTGAAGCGCGGTGCCGGGGATGTCTTCGATGCCTTCCATGACCTCGATAAGCCAGTCATGTCGGTCGGGTGCGACCGGCGCGAATCCCACACCGCAATTTCCCATGACCGCCGTTGTTACGCCTTGCCAAGACGATGGCGTGAGGTACGGATCCCAACTCACCTGACCGTCGTAATGGGTGTGGATGTCGACCCACCCGGGAGTAACGAGAAGCCCCGTAGCGTCGAGCTCTTTCGAACCTTGACCGGAGATTTCGCCGATCGCGGTAATCACGCCGTCATCGATGGCGAGATCAGACTGAAACCGCGCCCGCCCAGTGCCGTCGACGATGGTCCCATTGCGGATAACGAGATCGTGTTGAGTCATGTGATGAGGGTACTCACCGTCCCGCTGACGTGCGCTTGATGTAGGGATCAGTTGACGATCGGTACACTTTGGACCGGCGTCGCTTACGGGGAAGACGCCATGGCAGGTTTCGCTCCCCGTTTCAGGGGGAGTGTCATGGGGTCAGAAAAGGTTGCAGTCGTTACCGGCGCAAGTCGCGGAATCGGTAAGGGGATCGCCCTCGAACTCGGGGCGGCCGGATTCACGGTGTATGTGACGGGGAGAACTGTCGACGCGGGGATTATCCCGGGCACGGTAGGCGAGACAGCTGCACAGATCAATGAACTTGGCGGACACGGAATTGCCATCGCCTGCGATCACCACGATGACGCTCAGGTGAAGGCGGTGTTTGAACGCGTTGAAAAAGAACACGGACGCCTCGATGTGCTCGTCAACAACGTGTACTCAGCGCCAGACCTTGTTCCGTGGTTAGGAAAGAAGTTTTGGGAACTTCCAATTGAGGCATGGGATCAAGTCATCGATATCGGTACTCGTTCGCACTATGTCTCAAGTGTGTTTGGCGCGCCGCTGATGCTTGCGAATCGAAGCGGACTCATTGTCAATGTGTCGTCTTCAGGTGCGGTCAGCTACGGACACAATGTCGTATACGGCGTGGGTAAGGCAGCGGTCGACAGGATGACCGCCGATATGGCGATAGAACTTCACGGGACCGGCGTCTCTGTCGTGTCGTTGTGGCCCGGGCTCGTGCGCACCGAACTACTTGATCTGGGAGCTCAGACCGAGGGCGACGAAATCTTCATCGAACTTCCCGGTGAAGGCCGCTTCGATCTTTCCGGCGCCGAGTCGCCACGTTTCCTCGGAAGAGCAGTTGTGGCTCTCCACGGATGCGCTGACATCACCGAGCGTTCGGGAAAGCCATTTTCTTCAGCCGCTCTCGCCCGTGAGCTTGGCTTCACTGACCTTGACGGAACAATCCACGAGGTTTTGCTTCGCCCGAAAGCGTAAGCACGACTCAAACAACCGTTTCTGATCGCCCCACTGACTCGGGACTTGCTCACAGCAGCATGAGGTGGTGAGGAGTACCGTCGTGAACGGAAGTGGGGGCCTATGAATTTCGATCTAGTTATTCGCAACGGAAGTGTCATCGACGGCACAGGGTCGTTGGCCGTGGTCGCCGATGTCGCTGTTTCCGGCGGACTAATCGCGCGCATCGGCGAGGTTTCCGAACGCGGACAAGTCGAGATCGACGCTTCCGGTTACGTGGTTACCCCCGGTTTCATCGATGGTCATACGCATATGGATGCGCAGGTTTTCTGGGATGCCGCCGGTACAAATTCGTGTTGGCACGGTGTGACGACAGTGGTGATGGGCAATTGTGGTTTCACGATCGCGCCCGTTCGAGCCGATGGTCACCATCTTGCGGTTCGATCGATCGAGCGTTCTGAAGATATTTCGGCCGCGGCGATGGCGGCCGGTGTGCCGTGGGACTGGACCACGTTTGCCGAGTATCTCGACTCGATCGAACGCGCACCTAAGGCGATCAACTATGCCTCGAACATTGGTCATAGCGCTCTGCGTAGTTGGGCCATGGGTGAGCGGGCGTTTCATGAGAAAGCAGATGAGGCCGATCTTGACTGCATGAAGTCAGAACTTGCTGACGCATTGCGCGCCGGTGCGTGGGGATTTACGACATCGCGAACAGTGCACCACATGACACCTGACGGTGATCCAGTTGCCTCTCGACTCGCTGAATGGTCTGAGGTGGAAGAACTCATAGACCTGATGGGGGATCTCGACGCAGGGGTTTTCCAGTTCGTGGAAGATCCGCCTTCCGATGTTGACCGCGCTGCTCGCGATCAACAGCTCGCCGAACTTGCCGCAAGATCGGGAGTGCCGTTCATCATTGGAGCGACGTCAGGTTCGACCCGTCCGCTTGAGCTGATCGCAGCAACCAGATCGCTAGGGGGAACGATGACAGGGATGACACATCCCCGCGGGATCGGCACGATGTCTTCGTTCAAGAGTCAATTGCCGTTTGACACGCTTCCCGAATGGGTAGCGGCCCGTGCCGACGGACAGGAGGCGTTCTTTCAGCGCCTGCGTGAACCTGACACACGGCATGCTCTAATCGAAGCAGCGCGCAACGCGCGGTACAGCACAACCTATGGGGGAGAAGCACGGCCCCCCGTGTTCGAACGAATGCACGTACTCGAATCGCCGGTGCCACCTCATCGAACCGTCGCCGAGGTTGCTGCCGAACGAGGGATCGATCCGGTGGAAGCGATGGTTGACCTCGGACTCGAAAGCAATTTCGAGGTGTTCTTTGTTCAGACGATGTCGCCCTTCGACGAGGTAGCAGTACTTCGATCAATGAAGTCGCCGGGAACGGTCATGACGTTCTCTGACTCGGGTGCTCATGTGAGCCAGATGTCAGATGCCTCAATCTTTACGCACCTCCTTGCTTATTGGGTCCGGGAGAGGGGCGAGTTCTCCATTGAAGAAGCGATTCAGATGATGACGAGCGCGCCGGCGCAAGCTTGGGGCTTCACCGATCGCGGCGTACTGCGAGAAGGTATGGCGGCGGACATCAACGTCTTTGATCCAGACACCGTTGCCCCGGAACTGCCGACTCTCGCCCATGATCTGCCAGCAGGAGCTCGCCGGATTGTGCAGAAGTCAATGGGCTTTCTCGCCACCATCGTTGCCGGCGAAGTCACACTTCGAGATGGTCAAAGCACCGGCGCAACGCCGGGGCGCCTCTTGCGCGGTCACCCTCGCAGCGAAAATGGAAAGGTCACCAAATGAGCGATCTCCCTTGGGTTATTTCGGTCGATGATCATGTCGTCGAACCCAAAGATGTTTGGACCTCAAGGCTGCCAAGTGCACTCCGTGATCGCGGTCCGCACGTCGTAGAAGACACGTGCGAGATGACGTTCAATCCCACCACGGGTGCCCATAGCTTCATCAAGGGCGGGAAGGGTCCGATCGCGGACTGGTGGGTCTATGGCGACGCGCTCCGGCCGATCCCCCAAGTGATGGCATGCGCCGGTTTCGCTCCCGAAGACTTCACACTGCAGCCGATTCCATTTTCCGAAATGCGACCCGGTTGTTATGACCGCGACGCCCGCCTGGCCGATATGGATATCAATCGCGTTGAGCGATCACTTTGTTTCCCAACATTTCCTCGGTTCGCAGGTCAGATGTTCTATGAGGCACCAGATAAGGAAGTAGCGCTTCTCTCGGTGCGGGCGTTCAACGATTGGATGATCGAAGAATGGTGCGGGCCGAGTGGGGGACGACTCATTCCTCTGTGCATCATTCCTTTGTGGGATGCACAACTCGCGGCAGCCGAGGTTCGTCGCATCGCCGCTGCAGGTTGTCGGGCGATCACGTTCCCTGAACTCCCGACGTTTCTAGGCCTCCCTTCGATTCACGATCGCGACAAGTTCTGGGAACCGTTATGGCAAGCGTGTGATGAAACCGGCGTCACGATTCATATGCACATCGGATCCGGATCGAAGATGCCGCAGACGAGTATTGATGCACCGTCGGGTGTGGGGGTAGCGATCACATCGGTCAACGCTTTTATGGCGCTCTCTGATTGGCTGCTTTCAGGCGTCCTCGCTCGTTATCCGAATATCAAGATCGCTTTTTCCGAGAGCCAGGTCGGTTGGATGCCATACGTGTTCGAACGATGCGATCGCGTCTTCCAGCAGAGTTCTGGTTGGTGTGAGATCAATCCATCGGTAACTGAATTGCCATCGTCCTATGTCCCGGGTCGCGTCTATGGGTGCTTCTTCGACGACATGGTAGGTATCGCAACCCGTGATCTCATTGGCGTGACTCAGTTGTTATTCGAGACCGACTACCCGCATCAGGACTCGACGTGGCCGAATACCTCAGATGTCATCGCGAAGATTGCCGCTCAAGTAACTCGCGTTGAACTCGAGATGATCATGCGAACGAATGCCATCGACCTCTTGGGTCTCGATCCAGTCAGTTTGGTCCCCAGCGGATTGGCATAAGCCTCACCGACGAAAGAGATAGTCGAGAAGGCGTTCTTCGATAGAGGCCGGTGGGCCTGACATTGGACTCGAGGTTCAGGGACGACCGACTCCAGCGATGTCGACATCAATGGCTGCGATGATCCCGGACGGTGCTTTTCGAACTTCGTCGCGTCTCCAATCGGCAGCCGCGCAGATGAGGAGCGTTCGTCGATCGGCTCCGCCGAGCACACACGCGACAGGAATGAGTCCGTCGATTCGATACTCGTGAGTCGTTTCGCCACCAGGAAGAGCGCGAAAGACGCGAGCACCAATTGGGTCAGCTACCCAGACTGCGCCTTCAGCATCGAGACAAATTCCGTCCGGTGGTGCGAACTGTGGGCCCTCAGCCGATGGATGCAAGGCGGCGTAGACGCGTCGGTTGGAAAGAGTTCCATCGTCAGCACGATCGAAAGCGGTGACGCGAGCAGCGGCACTCTCAGCGATAAGGAGTGTGCGTTCATCGGGGGTGAGGATGTGCCCGTTAGGCGACTCCAAGTCATCGGCGGCGACAAACCAAGAACCATTACCCCGCACCGCAATGGTTTGGCCAGGACGACGCTCGCCGCCATCTTGAATGCGATGACCCATGTCGCCGACATAGGCAATGCCATCGCTGGCCACAATCATGTCGTTCAGTGAACCCCGAGCAACCGAGGAAAGGTCAGCGTGAACTTCCAAGCTCCCGTCATCGGTTCGTCGGCGAAGTTGCTGTGTTTCCATCGCAACGACCAGAAGACGTCCATCGGCGAGCCAGCCGAGACCCGATGGTTCATCGTCGTTCATCTCAGCTTCAGTCCGAAGGTCGCCTTTGAGGTCGGTCGAGATCACTCGGTGGCCATGCATATCGCTGAACCAGAGCCGGCCTTCGTGCCATCGAGGGCCTTCTGCGAACCAGAGACCCTCAATTATCCTGCGTTGTTCGACATCGCCCATAGGCTGATGGTAATGATTTTGGTGGAAGACGAGTGGGTGGGAGGACACCGAGGGGCGTTGTATCTCATCGGGGTTGACGGAAATGAGGGCGTTCGATCGAAGGTCCTGAGGGGCGGCGCAAATGGCGGTCACTGCGATCGCACCACGCGTGGCGATCCCTGGCCTCTAAAGGGTTTTACAGCCAAATCGATGGGCCGCGTTGCGGCGGAGGGATCATTCTGTAAAGATTCTGTAATATGAATTCTCATGAATCACCCCACCTCCAGGGCCAGTTCTTCGTCGAAGAATTCGATAATTCTTGCTCTGTTGGGTGCGCGCGAGGCGCGGCAAAGGGTGGAAAGGTGTCAGCCGTGAAACGTTCTCGATCATCGCTGCGCCTGGTGGCCGTTTCCGCCACGGCTGCGCTCGCCCTTCTCATCGGCGCAATTGTTGTCGGGCCGGCGGGCGCCGATCCCATCGCCGATAAAAAGGCGGAGGCTGCTCAAATCGGAGCACAGCTCGCCCAGCTCCAAGATCGTCAGCATCAACTCGACGGACAATTCGAGCAAGCGAATTATGAACTGAAGTTGGCCAAGGACAAGGTTGCTGCGGCGAAGGCCCTTGCTGCGCAAACCGCAGCGGAAGCCGACAAGCGCCGTGCCGACCTTCGCCATTATGCGGTTGCCGCTTATCAGACCGGTAACGACAGCCCTGAGTTTGATGCGCTCATTACCAATGATGCGGGTACCGGGGTACAGAAGCGGTCCTACCTCCAGTCGATCTCAGGGAGCCGTCAGGATCTCGTCGACGCGTTGAATGCAGCTCGCCAAAAAGCTGACGAAGACGGGGTTCGACTTAAAGCTGCCGAAGGCGTCACGTCAGCGAAAGCCGCCGAGATTGAGCAACTCAAGAAGGCTGCCGACGATGCGACAAATCAACAGGCAGCGATCAATGCCAAGGTGCAGGGCGAACTGAAAGTCCTGGTAGACGCTGAGAATGCACGAATTGCTGCGGCTGCTGCTGCGGCACGTGCGGCGGCAGCAAATGCGCGTGCAGCCAGTAGCGGGACCTCGATGTCTCCGAACCCGAACGCTCCTCGAGTTGGCCAAGGGGCCGCTGGAGCGATCGCTGCGGGTCGCACAAAGATGGGGTCGACCTACGTGTGGGCTGCCGAAGGTCCCGACGTCTTTGATTGTTCAGGCTTCGTCAAATGGTCCTATGCACAAGTGGGTATTTCGCTTTCGCATTACAGCGGTGCGATGTACAACGAGACCGTTCGTATCTCCGAGTCTCAGTTGCTACCTGGCGACCTTGTGTTCTGGGGTCCTGGCGGTTCGGCTCACGTAGCCATCTACATCGGTGGTAACCAGATCCTGCACACCGCTCATGGCGTTGCGATTACTCCAATGAATGGTTGGTGGACCTACGGTCCAGTTATGAGTTTTGGTCGTATCCCGTAACCAGATTCTTTGAGTGGAATCTGATTACGAACTCCTAGCAGAACGTAAATCCCCGGTAGCCGTCACTTGCAACGCCATCGCAGATCTCGCGGTAGGGGCCAACACCGGCGATGTAGGGCATAAACACTCGCGGCTTACCTGGCACATTCGCACCGAGGTACCAAGAGTTCCCCTGTGGGAAGAGTGTGAAATTCGCTACCTCATTGACGTGGGCAACCCATTGCTCTTGTGACGCATGGTCGGCATTGATTGCCCGAAACTCATGATCGGCCATCCAAGCCATTGCATCGGTGGCCCATTCAACGTGCTGCTCAATGCTCACGATCATGTTCGTCATGACCGACGGGCTACCTGGTGCGGTGATCATGAACAGGTTCGGGAAGCCGTGAGACGCAATGCCGAGGTACGTGCGAGGACCAGCAGCCCATTCCTCTCGCAACGTGCGACCCTGCTCGCCAACGATCAACGGATTCAGCAGTGGACCAGTCATTGCGTCAAAGCCGGTTGCAAACACGATCGCATCGAATTCATGAAGAGCGTCCGTTGTCTCAATGCCGCCACCCACGATCTGCGTGATCGGTGTTGACTGCAGGTCGACGAGGGTCACATTGGGGCGGTTGTAAGTCTCGAAGTAGCCCGTATCGAGACAAAGTCGCTTCGCACCCACTGGGTACGTCTTGGGGCACAACAGTTCGGCAGTGGTCGGGTCAGTCACGATCGACCGAATTCGATCTCGCAGGTAATCGGCGACGACTGCATTGGCGGCCGGATCGATCATGACGTCATTGAATGAACCGAGGAAACCAAAAAGGAACCCTTCCTCCCAAATCGCATCGAAACGGCGCAGACGCTCGTCAGCCTCAACATCGTGAGCAGACTGTTCAGCCTGAGGGCCCACGACTCCGCCGAAAGAAGTTCGTTGTTCCGCTCTATGTTCGCGATAGCGGCGCTTGAGAGTCGCGACTTCTTCTGCGTCGAGTGGCGTGTTCCGTGCGGGGACGGCGAAATTTGGTGTTCGTTGAAAGACGGTTAGTTGAGCAGCCTGTTCTGCGATGAGCGGGATGCTCTGAACACCCGAAGAACCTGTGCCGATGACAGCGACGCGCTTGCCGGTGAGATCGACACCATCATGAGGCCATTGCGAGGTGTGCAGAATCTGTCCTGCGAAAGAATCGATACCGGCGATGTCGGGGTCTTTTGCTGCAGACAGAGCGCCGACCGCCATTACGAGAAATTGTGATGTCCAGCGGTCGCCGTGGTCGGTCTCGACTATCCAATTCTGATCTGTCGAGTCCCAGGTTGCACCAATCATTCGAGTGTTGAATCGAATATCGCTTCGCAACTGGAATCGATCAGCAACGTGGTTTACATAAGAAAGAATTTCGGGTTGAGTCGCGTATTTTTCCGACCAGTCCCAATCCTGCTCAAGATCAGGGTCAAAAGAGAAGGAGTAATCGAGCGAGCGGATGTCGCAACGGGCGCCGGGGTAGCGATTCCACCACCAAGTTCCGCCAACATCTCCTGCCCCTTCGATACCTACAGACTGCAGTCCCATGGACGTCGGTGGATCCTGATTCGGCTGGCCTTGACGGTGGCATGCGTTCCCCTAGCTCCGTGCCCAACGTGAACCACGTGGCCATCAGTCAAGTGTCGATGCGGCTGGCAAGCAAGTAACCCCGATCCAGTCTCGAGAAGGTGTTCCCTGGGACACGGTTCTAGGCAAGAATCATCACTAGGCATTGAAAGTCTTTTAGGAGGGGCGATGACCGCAACAGAAACTCCCTATGTGAACCTGCTTGATCCGCAGTTCTATGTTGATCCCTGGGCTGCGTATCGATGGCTGCGCGCGAATGATCCGGTGTTCTGGGACGCTACCCATCGCATCTGGGGAATCTCTCGCTACGAAGACATTGTCGAGGTCGAGAAGAACTGGAAGTTGTACACATCAGTTGATGGTTCACGTCCGGCGACCGACCAGCGCGACGACACATCAATGATCAATCGCGATGATCCGGAGCATCAGAAGCAACGGATGTTGGTCGCGCGGCAGTTCACTCCGCGTGCGGTCAAGCAGATTGAGGGAAAAATTCGCAGCATCGTGAATGAACTCATCGACGATGTCGCAAGCACTGGAACGTGTGAAGCAATTGAATCGCTGGCTTCCCCGCTCCCCGCGATCCTGATCGGAGACAAGCTTGGATTCCCGCGCGAACTTTGGCCAAAGTTGCGCGAGTGGTCTGAAGTCACGATGTACGAATCAGGGCAGAACCCTGCCGACGGAAGTCCAGCTGCGTTTTCAGAACTTTCGATGAACGCCATCATGGAGTTCGCGGCAGCGACGATAGAGCTCATCGCTGAGCGGCGGAAAGATCCGAAAGACGACCTCATCACAATTTGGGCGACGACCGAAGTCGACGGTCACCGTTGGTCTGACGGAGAAATCATCTCCGAGTGTTTGTTGCTTCTTGATGGGGGAGCCGAGACGACACGAACAGTGATCGGTTCCATCATTCGAGAACTCGCTCTTGACTGCGGGCAGCGGCAGCTATTGATCGACAACCCAGAACTTCTCGGTGAGACCGGAGTTGAGGAGTTCATCAGGTGGGTGACACCAATTCTCAATATGCGTCGCACTGCAACCGAGGACCACGTCTTTCGGGGCAAGAACATTAAGAAGGGCGATCAGCTTCTTCTGATGTATGCCTCGGCGAATCGCGACGAGTCAGTCTTTGACCAACCAGATGTGTTCAATGTTGAGCGAGCCCATAATCACCATGTTGCCTTTGGATTCGGCACGCACTTCTGCTTGGGATCCTCATTGGCTCGAATTGAGATCAGGGTCATGTTCGAAGAACTTCTGCGCAGGATTCCCGATTGGAAGATGACTCCAGGGTCCGAATCGAAGATTCTGGGCGCAACTTTCACCCGGGCCTACGATCGAATCGATATCGAGTTCACGCCTGTTTGAGGTCGATTGAGAGGCAGATGCTGCCCAGATTTCGGTGTTGGTAGTTGCCTGAGATGGGAGGCGGCCAGCGTCCACGGTCCATGCGGACGGAGAAGGCAGACTCTTTAGATGACATTGACCTCATCAGGACCTGAGAATGAGCCCGCCGCGGCGAAGAAGAACTCCGCCGGACGCGGACGACGCATCGGTGTCGTCCTGCTCATTTTGGTGGCATCGGCATTGCTGTTCGGTACCGCTGCTGATGTGTGGGTGAAGCGACAGGTACTCAGCACCCCCAAGTGGGTAGCTGCGAGCGACAAGATCCTCGCCGATCCAAAGGTGCAGGCGGCGCTGGCGACATACATCGTGGATGAGATTTATTCGAGCGTCGATGTCAGGGCGGTGTTGGCCGATGAACTGCCGGACAGCCTGAAGGGACTGGCTGCTCCGCTTGCTGCGGGACTTGAAGCTCCGGCATCAACAGCCGTGGAGAGGATCCTGTCGACCGACCGAGTCGAAAAGGTCTGGCATACCGTTAACGAGAAGGCCCATCAGGCGCTTGTGAACGTTCTTGAAGATAAGACCCGGATCGGATCGACGAAAGACGGCAACGTCACGCTCGATATTGGTGAGATCGTCCGCATCGTCGGAACCGAACTTGGAATTCCTTCTTCCGCTATGGACAAGATCCCGGCCAGTGTCGGTCAGATAACAATCTTTGAATCCAGTTCGCTTGCTTCGATACAAACAGCGGTGAAGGTCGTCAACGTTCTCGGACCGATTCTGTTTGTTCTGATCGTTGTGATGTATCTGCTTGCCGTGTGGCTGGCGCGTGGACGTCGTCGACTCACACTTCGGAACGTCGGCTGGTCAGTGATTGTCGTTGGTCTCATCTTGACGACCATGCGCCGGGTTACTGGCAAGTATGTGGCTTCGATCATTACCGACCCGCAGTACAGCCTGGCCGGAAAAGTTATCTTTGGAGTTCTTTCTGAACTCCTCTTCAATACAGCGTGGTTGTTAATTACCTGGGGCGCTGTGATTGTTCTCGGGATGGTGCTTATCGGTCCAACAAGAATTGCCACCTGGGCTCGACGTTCGTTGGCTCCGTTGTTCAACGCCGACCAGATCGCGTTCTGGGCCGGCGCGTTCGTGCTCTACGTTCTCGTGCTTCTCATCGTTCCGTCGCCGGCTTTCAGGACGCAGTGGTCGCTGATCGCGCTCACCGTTATCGTAGGGTTCGGACTCGATGTCCTCCGTCGACGTTCGCTCCGCGAATTTCCCGACGCACATCTCGACGTTGATTCCAGTCGACTGAGAAACTCAGCAGCCACTGCATGGGCAGGCATCGCATCGCGATTTAGAAAAGACGATTCTGGAAGTGATGTCGTTCGACTGAAGCAGTTAAGCGAACTCCACAGTTCTGGAGCATTGTCCGACGACGAGTTCGCGGCGGCGAAAGCCAAATTGCTGGACGCTGGAAGCGTTTAGGTGGCGTCAGGCCTCTTCGAGGAAATCAAAGATTCGGTGCAGCCGAGTCAACTTCATTGAGCTGATTTTCCATCCAGCCGCGGTCCGCACGTAGGTCTCGTGGTAGTGGCCGTAGCCGTGGAGGTACTTGATCGGGTTTCCTTCCGGCCACCACAGTTCGTCTTCCATCGCCCAGATTCCGGTGGCGGTGTCGCCGTCAATATCGATTTCCGGCATATGGCCATGATGGGCTGTGGTGACATCACCGATCTGCGAAATGAGAAAAGGCAAGTAGGTGTCGACACCATCGATAACGGTTCCGCTGTCCACGGTTGTGTCGATGCGCACGTCGGGCGTGAAGACCTCTCGGAGCCCTTCCCAATCTTTGGTGTCCATCAGGCGGAAATAGCGCGCCTTGAGTTGTTGGATCTGGTCGAGGTCTGATGAGTTTTCCATTACCAAAGTGTTCCGTTGTCGACGACGAGCGACGCGCCCGTTGTTGTGCTTGCCGCATCTGAAGCGAGATGGGCGAGAGCCTCGGCGATCTTGACTGGAGCCATCATCCCCGGGAGTACGCCCATCATCTTCGGGAAATGGCCGAAATCGATGTCACCCTTGACGTTGGAAAGCGCATTGGTGCTCATGGCCGTGTCGACGCCACCAGGGCAGACGAGGTTGACGCGAATTCCATCGACGGCGAGTTCGACGGCCAGCGACTTCATGAACATGATGAGGCCCGCCTTAGAGGCACAGTAGGAAGAGTTGTACGGCTGGCCCTGCAGGCCAGAAATCGACCCGACGGTCACAACGTTCCCTTTGGAAGCCCGCAAGTGGGGAAGAGCAGCCTGCGTGACGAGCATGGGGCCAGTGAGGTTGACCGCAAGATGGCGGTTCCAGAGTTCAAGCGTGATGTCGTCAATTTTCGAAAACCAATTGACGCCAGCAACATTGGCGAGGATGTCCAGACCTCCGAGTTCGGCGATGGCGGCGTCCATCGCTGCGGTCACTGAAGATGGATCAGACACATCGCAATGTCCGATCCCTGGAGCCTCGGCGATGTCGACACCGACCACGTTTGCACCCTCCTCACGGAAGATTTGGACGGTGGCCTCGCCGATTCCTGCGGCTGCACCAGTGACAAAGACTCGTTTCCCTGTAAATCGCATGGGCGGACTCTAGTGTCGGGGTCATACAGATGTGAGGGGCAAAAGATTCCGACGAAGGAGCCACTCACCAGCATGGGGGAATGACATGAATTTCACGCCAACACCAGAGCAGTTGCTGCCAGAGCTCACACTCCGTCAGGAGTTCGTCTTGCTTGCTCGTGCACTCTGGCGAGAGGGATACGCCGATCACCTCGCTGGGCATATCACGGTGAACATGGGCGACGGAACCTTGCTCTGCAATCCGTGGTTCATCACGTGGGATGAATTGCGTCCTTCGCAACTCATTCGGATTGATCTCGACGGAAAAGTTGTCGAAGGAGACTGGCCAGCGCCCCTTGGGATCCCGCTGCATCTTGAACTCCACAAACTTCGTGAAGACGTCGGTGTCGCAATGCATAGCCATCCGCTCTACGGAACCGTGTGGGCCGATATGGGCGAGATTCCGCCGGTCTATGACCAAAGTTCCGGACTCGGCGGTGGAGGAGAACTGATCTTGATCGACGAGTACGGCGGTGGTGTCGATAACTCTTCAGCTGCTCGCGATGCTGTGGTCGCTATGGGCGAGGCAAACCTTGCTCTGCTTGGCGGCCACGGAGTGTTCGTGCTGGGTTCGACAATTCGAGCCGTTCACCAAAGGGCGGTTGCATTGGAACAGCGGTGTCAGCGGGCATGGCATATCCGCGCTGCCGGAGGACGTAAGGAATCAGTAGTTCCGGATTGGTGGCTTGAACGAGGTCGCACCAACGACGGAAACGGGTTCATCGGATTCTGGGAAGCAATGGCTCGAATGGAATTGCGCGCAGATCCGTCAATCCTTGATGAGCGCTGAGTCCTCTCGGTGACAGAACAACGTTCGTATTGTCGAATCTGCGCTGCTGCTTGCGGAATCACCGTCACGGTCGAGGGTGACTCGGTAGTGAAGGTCCGCGGCGACATTGATCACCCGATCTCACGCGGATACACGTGCGAAAAAGGACGCGCTCTCCCGCAATGGCATCACGGTTCTTCACGCCTTGACGCTCCTCGAGTGAGGGGAGTCGAAGTCGACTGGGCTGAAGCGCTCGATGACCTCGCTGGA
This sequence comes from Actinomycetota bacterium, assembly GCA_026393455.1. GTDB lineage: Bacteria > Actinomycetota > Acidimicrobiia > Acidimicrobiales > Acidimicrobilacustridaceae > Acidimicrobilacustris. The sequence goes on along the minus strand of JAPLAE010000058.1, from coordinate 4,731 downwards.
ATTCTTTCTGATGTTTCGTTAACAGATGGCGCCGATGCGATTGCGCTTTACCTTGCGACGGGGTTGGCCTACGACTCTGCTGGCCAGGTCTCCTGTGGGATGTGGATGGGCTCCGTCGGAAGCACGTCGTTTTACACGGCAGCGACTGTTGACAATGCACCGGTTCTCGTGGCCGCTGAGCAAATCGCCGGTCATCCAATGCTGAACCCGGTTTGGGAACCGCAGCATTCGCGTCTTCTGCTGTTGCTTGCGACAAACCCTGTGGTTTCGCATGGCTATGGAACCACGCTGGCCGATCCGGTGCGGAGGCTGCGCGAGAACCAAGACGCGGGCGGCAGGATTTGGACAATCGATCCCCGGCGCACCGAATCGGCCGCACTGTCAGACGAGCATCTCTCTGTTCGGCCTGGCTCGGATGTCATCTTGTTGGCCGCTCTGGTGCGAGAACTGTTCGAAGGTGAACGCTGTAGGGATGCGCTCGAACGCACATGTCGTGACGACGAGGTATTGCGCCTTGCGCGAGCAGTTCTTCCGTTCGATCTTGATGCAGCCGCTCTAGCGACCGGTTGCGACCGCTCGGATCTTCTTCGTCTTGTTGCTGATCTTCGCGAACGGCACGGGAAGGTTGCGATTTTCTGCGGAACCGGTTCCACGATGTCGCTCGACGGCATCCTCGTTGAATGGCTTCGATGGGTTTTGCTTGTGATGACCGATTCGCTCGATGTGCTCGGCGGAATGCGCTTCAACCGCGGTGTTGTCAACCAACTTTCGCCGAGTCGTCCGGGAACACCTCCACTCGATGGTCCGAAATCGCGACCCGACATAGCGCGCGTTGCAGGCCAAATGCCCGTGGCGGCTCTCGTTGACGAAATCGAAGCAGGTCGACTGAAGGTGTTGGTGATCACGGGCGGGAATCCTTTGTCAGCCTTTCCAGAACCCGATCGCTTCCGGCAGGCCGTTTCGCTTCTCGATGCTTTGGTTGTTATCGATGTTGCCGAGAGCGAGTTATGCGATTTGGCGACGCATGTCTTCCCCGCAACTGGACAACTCGAGCGCGCCGATCTTGCTCTCGCTGAGCAAGTCGCATTTCGCTCAGGCATCCAATTCACGCCTGCAGTTGTTGAACCAGTTGCGCAGCGTCGGCCGGTCTGGTGGATCCTGGGTTCTCTGGCCGCTCGTTCTGAACGCCCAATGTTCGGCGGCGCACCAGCCGACTCGCTCTCTGACGAGACAATTCTGCGAGGGCTGCTTGGTCATGGGCCATTCTCGGCCGATGAAGTCATTGAGGCGGGTCCACATGGCGTGGATCTGAACCCCGAATATGGATGGGTGCGCGAGCTCATGACTCCCGACGGCTGTTGGTCGATCGCCCCAGAGGCGTTCTGCGTTCGTCTCGCCCGGCACCGAGGCCCCGAACTCGGACTCGTGCTGGTCCCTCGACGTGAATCGGCCTGGAGCAATTCCGTGCGTTTCGCCGGGTCAGGTGACGAGCCGGTGGTGTTGATCCATTCCGACGAGGCTCGAGAGCGGCAGTTCGTCACCGGTGACTGGGTCGCGGTAACGAGCGCCCACGGATCGCTGGTGGCCACTGTTTCGATCGATGACGCGATCCGTCCGGGAGTGCTGTCGGTGACTCATGGTCACCCTGGTTCGCTCACAGGGACACTGACGAGTTTCTCAGAAGGGGTAGACCCACTCACGGCGATGCCGCGTGCGTCCGGTTTGCCCGTGCGGATAGAGAAACTGGGAATGTAGCCCTTCGCATCGGCTACAAAGGTGAGACAACAGCGCAGGAGGGGACATGACTGTCATCGATCAACGAGTCACATGGGCCAAGGTCGAGGAGCGTCTCGCAATCGAAACCGACCCAATGCTGCGTCGCAATCTAGAGATGCTCTTGCAACACCAATTGGCTGAAGCGTCGCTTGATATGGAAAAGCTCATGGCGACGGTGTCTGAGCATGCGCACTATCACATGCATTCGATTCCGAACGGTGCCGGTGATGTGGTCGGAAAGTCTGCGGTGCAGAAGTTCTACGAGGACTTTGCTGCATCAGGTGCCGAGAAGCTTCAACTCGAAACCGAGTGGTTGGTCGTCGATCATCATTGCATCGTGACCGAGGGCCTCATGCGGATGGCCTATCCCGGCTCAACGCTCGCTGCTCGTGGTTTTCCAATCGATGACCCTTCAGCGTTCTATCTCTACGAAGCGCGCATGTGTGTTTTGTGGCCCATTGGTCCCGATGGACTCTTCACCGGAGAAGATACGTACACGGCGTCCGATGGCTTCGCTGGCATTGAACACCGGAAACTGTCATCAGCAGATGTTGCGACGTTCTAGGACCTCGTGACTTCGCAGAACAGGTTCATTGTTGGCCGACGTCCCACAAAAGCAGAACTCTCCACGTTCCAAGGTTCGACCGTTGATGATCTGCTGCCGGCACAACTGAATCTGCTCTTTGTTGGAATCAATCCCGGGTTATGGACAGCTGCTGTTAATGCGCATTTCGCACGACCAGGCAACCGATTTTGGCCGGCGTTGCATCGGTCGGGAATTACCTCCGTCGACGTTGATGCGTCATGCGGACTTCCGGTTGAGACGCGATCGGAATTTGAAACCAAAGGGATCGGTATCTCGAATATCTGTCCGATCGCTACGGCGAGAGCGGATGAATTATCGAAGCAACAACTTCGAGACGGCGGAGAATCGCTTCGGGCGCTAGTTCGCGAGCGCAAGCCAAAGGTCGTTGCGGTCCTCGGTGTGACCGCCTATCGACAAGCGTTCGGTAACGCCAAGGTTGCAGTAGGACCTTCCGATGAGCGCTTTGAGGGCGCCGAACTCTGGATCCTTCCGAATCCGAGTGGACTCAATGCCCACGAAACTGTTGAATCGCTGGCGAACTGGTACGGACGTGCCGCTCAAGCGGCCGGCATCACGCTCATTGGTTAAGCGTCAGTCCATGCCGGGCAAACGACCGCCGGCGGCGATCCACTCGCCAAAGACTCGTTCGCCCTCTGAAGGGTTGTAGACGTCTTCTTGATACGAGAACTGTCCGTCGCCTGCATATTCGAGGATTGTGATGCAACTGAAACGGAATGGTTCTCCGCCAGTGGGGTGAGGGAGGACCTGCCACGGGTAATACACCACGCGATTTCCGTCGATTACTACCCACTCAATAGGAAATTCCATCGTGGATGGCGCTTGCGCCATCACATCGACGATTGCCGTGCGTATGGCCTCACGTCCGCGGAATGTTCCGAGATGGTGTTCGACCCAAAGACCATCGATGGTGTGGAGGTCGGCCCATGCGCTCCAATCGCCGCTGTCGCCAACTGCCACAAAATTGTCGTACGCAGCGCGTACCTCGTCGGGATGAAAGTTCATTGTGCTGTCTCCGTGACTAGTGAGAAGGGGTGAATCGAACAGGCATCGACTCGGGCCCGCTGATGAAATTTGAGGCTCGAAACTCGAGTGGCTCATTCGTCGCTAAGGAGATGTCGGGGATGCGGCGGAGCAACTCTTCAAACATGATCGTGAGTTCAAGACGGGCGAGTGATGCACCGAGGCAGAAGTGAGGTCCGAAACCAAAAGCAAGGTGCGGATTCGGATTTCTGCGCACATCGAGTTGATCAGGATTGTCGAAGACTCGCTTGTCGCGATTCGCCGATGGGTAAAACAACATCACCTGATCGCCTTCGCGCAGGGACTGGCCACGCAGTTCAACGGGTGCGGTAACGGTGCGAGCCATGTTCTTGATGGGCGACACCCACCGGAGCAGTTCCTCGACTCCGGTCTCAATGAGCTCAGGTGATTTCGCAAGGATGTCGCGTTGATCGGGAAACTCCAGCAACGCAAGCATGCCGCAGGTGATGACATGTCGGCTGGTCTCATCGCCTCCGATGAGGATGAGGAGGGTCTCACTAACGATTGACTCGTCGTCGAGACGATTGCCGTCGATCTCGGCGTTGACAAGGGTGCTGATGAGGTCATCTTGAGGCGCACGTGACCGACGATCGGCAATGACTTGCAACTGATAGTCGCGAAACTGAATGCCAGCGTCCATCGCGGCCAGTTGCACCTCGGTAGTGGGAGTTCCTGTGGTGCCGCGGATCATGTCATCGGACCAGCGGAGCAGATCGTCGTATGCGTCGGGTTCGAAACCGAGCATGTCGGCAATCAGAAGCAAGGGGAGTGGCGCGGCGATATCCCAGACAAAATCGCACTCGCCTTTCGCTTCGACCTTGTCGATCAGGTTGGTGCAAATGTTTCGGATTGTCTCGGCATGACCCTGGACCTTCTTTGGAGTGAATCCGCGATTCACCAAAGACCGACGTCGCTGATGCTCGGGATTGTCCATAGAGATCATCATGGGGAGCGGTTCACCATGAGGTCTCGGAGCGCGGTGTGATGAAAACGTCTTGGCGTCTTTCTCAATGGCAAGCACGTCGTCATAGCGAGTGATGCCCCAGACCTGATTGGGTTCATCCCAGTAGACAGGAGCGTTCTCCCGCATCCATTCCCACTGCTCATAGGGCTGTTGGGCGTACCACTCTCCGTCGAGTAGGTCGATGTCGTCCCTTGTGTCGTGTGCCATGTCTCCCCCCGGAGCTTTAGCGCTGTGAGTGCTGCGCTTTGCGGACGTTACCGGGTAACGGGGCGGTGAAGCGTCGTTATGACGGTTCCTCGATCCGGCCATCGGGGTGAATTGCGAATCGAGAACGGTTAACGGG
>JAPLAE010000071.1 GCA_026393455.1 Actinomycetota bacterium | reverse complement strand
TACTGGCGACCCTGCGTTTCCGAAGCGGCTCGCCGCAGCCGGTTTCCCTGTTGAGTCGATCGACATCGTGTGTTGCACGCACCTGCATTTCGATCATGTGGGATGGAACACTCGTCTTGAGGACGGCAAGTGGGTGCCGACATTCCCGAATGCTCGCTATCTCTTTTGTCGCGCCGAATACGACGCGTGGATGGCCGAACCGGGTGGTTACGCCTGGAACCTTCCCGACACTGTTGCGCCCGTCGTCGACGCGGGACTCGTCGATCTCGTCGATCCCGATCATCGCGTCACAAGCGAAATCAGGTTTGTGCCAACCCATGGTCATTCGCCTGGGCACATGTCGGTCGTCATCGAATCGAACGGTGAGCGAGCGCTCATCACGGGCGATGCCACGCATCATCCGGTGCAATGGGCCGAACCCGATTGGGGCATGAGCGGCGATTGGGACGGATCAATGGGCGCTGAGACTCGCCGCCGGATGCGCGATGAACACGGCGATACGGGCACGCTCATCCTCGGAACGCATTACGCCGCGCCGAGCGCTGGTCACATCGTTCAACGAGATGGTCAATGGCAATTCGAAGCAAGTAACGAAGAAGGCTTCTGAAGTGGCAAGTGCGCTGTTCGATCTCACCGGCAAGGTCGCAGTTGTGACCGGCGCGAGTAAGGGCCTTGGGCGAGCAATGGCGCTGGGGTTTGCCGATGCCGGCGCCGACGTTGTTGTTTCAAGCCGTCGTGTTGACGCGTGCGAAGAAGTTGCCGAACAGATCAGAGCGAAAGGTCGCCGAGCACTCGCAGTTGCCTGTCATGTGGCGGACTGGGGCCAGTGTGACGCTCTGATTGCTGCAGCGGTGGCGGAGTTCGGAAAGATCGACATTCTTGTCAATAACGCGGGCATCGCTCCGGTTCCACCGTCGCTCGCTGGAGTTACCGAAGAACTATTCGACAAGACATTTGGAGTAAATGTCAAAGGTCCGTTGAGGTTGATGGCGATGGCGGCCGAGCACATGCCCGCTGGCGGATCGATCATCAACATCAGCACGAAAGCCTCGCAGCGACCTTCGCCTTTCACTGTCGTGTACGCCGGCTCGAAGGCTGCTCTCAACGCAATAACTCAGGCGACTGCGCAAGAGTTCGGGCCGCGCGGCATCAGAGTGAACGCAATTGTGTGCGGTCCCTTTATTACCGACAGCTTCAGCAAGGCAATCCCGACCCCCGAAGCGGCTGAACACGTCGCGAAGATGATCACTGTCGGTCATATCGGACAGCCCGAAGAGATCGTTGGAACTGCGCTGCTGTTGGCTTCCGATGCCTCGTCGTATATGACCGGTGCACTCATCAATCTCGATGGTGGCGGTTCGTGAGCGAGGAACTTGTCGATGTCGAGCGCCTTGGCATTTGGCTTGATGGTCTTGGCCTAGAAGTCGGAAAATCGATATCGGTTGCGCCGCTCACGTCTGGTCGATCGAACGCGATGTTCACCATTCACCGCGGCGGATCTCGCTGGGTGCTTCGCCGGCCCGCGCTTGTTGCCATTGAACGAGCAGACGAAGGCATGCGTCGCGAGTTTCGCATTCTCGATGTGCTGAATGGCTCGAAGGTGCCGCATCCCGAAACGGTGGCGTTGTGTGAAGACCGCGAAGTTCTCGGGTGCACGTTCTTTTTGATGCAGCAGGTTGATGGCATCAATCCTGCGCCACCGTTGCCTGAACCATTCACTTCGGATGATCAGCCGAGCGTTGCGTTCGCAATGGTCGAAGCACTTGCTGCCCTGCATGACTTCGACTGGCAATCGAACGGTTTGGCCGATTTCGGAAAGCCCGAAGGATTTCACGAGCGCCAGGTTGAACGATGGACGACGCAACTGGCGTCCTATGGCGGACGCGAACTTCGAGGACTTGCGCGTATCACCGATTTCTTGTCGGCCAACATCCCTGGTTCCTACAAACCAACATTGATGCATGGCGACTTCCATATGTTCAATGCCCTGGTCGCGGCAACGCCACCAGGCCGGGTGACAGCCATCCTCGATTGGGAAACGGCAACGATTGGCGATCCGTTGCTTGATCTCATCGGGTTCTGTGAAATATGGGGAAAGGCGACCGCTGCGCCGGGTTGGCCTCGTCGCGACGAACTCATCGCTCGCTACCAATCATGCCGTTCGATTGAGATGCCCAGCGACCTCGCGTATTACGAGGTTCTCTATAACTTCCGCATGGCGGTGCTCTTGGAAGGCATCTACCAGCGTTCCTTGCACGATCCGTCACGACCCGATCTTGAGGATGTCGGAGCCGGAGCTATGGGATTTCTGAATCGAGCGCTTGAGGTGCTCGAGAGTCAGTAATTCGAGGCATGTGATCGCGTGGTTCGTGCGAGGCGGTGAGCCTGCGTAGCCTTGCTACGTGTCCGAGCCCTTCTACATCACCACTCCTATCTATTACGTGAATGATGTGCCCCATATCGGGCATGCCTACACAACGGTGACCGCAGATGCGCTTGCTCGCTGGCATCGACTGGCGGGAGACCCCACCTTCTTCTTGACCGGCACCGATGAACATGGCCTCAAGATCCAGCGTTCGGCTGAAGCCAACGGAATCACACCGCTCGAACAGGCTGACCAAACCAGTGCTCGATTCAAGGAAGTTTGGGAACTCCTGAATATCAGCAATGACGATTTCATTCGTACAACCGAGCCCCGCCACATCGGTTCCGTGCAGAAGTTCATGCAGGCGATTTTCGACAATGGCTGGATTCGTAAAGGTTCGTATTCGGGTCACTATTGCGTTCCCTGCGAGGCTTACTTCAATGAAGCCGATTTAGTTGACGGGAATTGTCCGATTCATGGTCGTCCCGTCGAATGGTTCGAAGAGGACAACTGGTTCTTTGAACTTTCGAAGTTCGAACAGCCGCTACTTGATTGGTACGCCGCCAATCCCGATTGCGTGCAGCCCGAGGGTAAGCGCAATGAGGCGCTTGGCATCATCAAGCAAGGGCTCGAAGATGTGTCTGTCTCACGCACGTCGATTTCGTGGGGCGTGCCTGTTCCATGGGACGAAGGCCACGTCTTCTACGTCTGGTACGACGCGCTCATTAACTATGCAACCGCGGTCGGCTACGGCGATGATCCTGAACGTTTCGCCGAATGGTGGCCCCAGGTTCGCCACTTACTCGGCAAAGACATCCTCCGTTTCCACTGTGTGTATTGGCCGGCGATGTGTTTAGCGGCCGGGATAGAACCGCCAAAGAAACTTGCAGTTCATGGGTTTTTATTGGTCGGTGGCGAAAAAATGTCGAAGACCAGCCTCAACCAGATTTTTCCGGCCGATCTTGTTTCCGACTTTGGGGTCGACGGCTTCCGCTACCACTTCCTTCGCGACAACCCCTTCGGTCCTGACGGAGATTTCTCTTATGAATCAATGGTCACGCGCTACAACGCTGACCTCGCCAACAACCTCGGAAACCTGCTTTCACGAGTGGCGACAGTGGTCGAGAAAAAGTGTGAAGGCGTTGGCCCGGCGCCCGCAGTTGATTCGCCGCTTGCTGCAATTGCTGCACAATCGTTGACCGACACCATCGCCGGTTGGAACAACATGACGCCGAGCATTGCGCTCGAAGCAACGTGGCGACTCGTTGGCGCTGCGAACGCGCATCTTGAAGCAAATGAGCCTTGGAAGATGGAACCAGGCCCCGCAGTCGATGCAGTCATGGGTGACGCGCTCGAGGTTCTGCGCATCGTTGCGATCTTGGCTACGCCAGCAATGCCGGTGACATGCGCAGAGATCTGGAAACGAATCGGATTGTCAGGTTCACCAGTCGATGCCGGCGTCGCTGGCGCAGCGTGGGGTGGGTATCCCGGTGGTCGTCCCGTCGTAAAGGGAGATGGCCTCTTCCCGCGTATGGCAAAGCCATCGGTCGGTTGACGGAGTAACGATGCGCTGGACAGATGATCACTGCCACCTCGGCGATGGTTCCGATAAGTGGCCCGAGGCCGCAGTCACGATTGCTGATGCCCATGAAGCGGGTGTCATACGAATGATCACGGTCGGTTGCGACCTCGCATCGTCCAAACTCGCGGTCGAAGTAGCGAGTGCCTATGACGGTGTCTGGGCCACTGCTGGCGTGCATCCGCACGACGCGTCGGGTGGTATCGACGGAATTACCGAACTCCTTGCTCACCCCAAGGTGGTGGCCGTGGGGGAGTGCGGTCTCGATTACCACTACGACCATTCGCCGCGTGATGTGCAGCGAGCGGTTTTCGCGCAGCAGATCGCGTTAGCTCACGCTCATGGCCTCGCGCTCGTGGTGCACACACGCGAAGCGTGGGCGGACACATTCGCAATGTTCGCGAGTGAAGGCGTACCGGATCGAACGGTGATCCACTGCTTCACCGGTGGTCCCGAGGAAGCGCAGACATGTCTCGATCTCGGGGCATGGCTTTCCTTCAGTGGCATCGTGACCTTTCCTGGAGCGCCCGAAGTGCTCGAGGCAGCCACCCTTTGCCCCCTCGATCGACTCCTTGTCGAGACTGATTCGCCGTTTTTGGCCCCGGTTCCTCATCGCGGAAAACCCAATCGTCCGGCACTCGTTCCCTTTGTGGGAACGGCAATTGCCGACGCGAAGCACATCCCAGTTGCAGATGTGGCAGATGTCACATGGAGAAATGCGGCGATGGTCTACCGGCTCCCCGAGCAGGGAGAACGCGATCTCCCATAGGGATCAACATGCTGTGGACAACCTGTTGCGGCAGCCTGAGCAGGGGTTACGCGCATCTGAACGGCGGGTGTCTCAGACACCAAGGGTAGTTGCGGGTCCCGGACCACCCTCCTAGGTTCTTCTGACGGCTCCGGGCGGAGTTTGCACAGTGCGATCGCGCAGTGCGTCCTTCGTTCGTCTCCGGGATCTATTGCTCTACGAAGGATGCAGCTCTGAACACCACCGTTCACCCGACGCAACGCCGACTGCTGATTGCACTCGTCGTCACGCTCGCGTGTTTGCCGCTCTTGGTGCTTGACATGGTTCAAGGATCATCCTCGAGCAGCGCGTCGGAATGGGCGAGTTCCTCGTCGGACTCGAGCCTCGTGGTGTCTGCAGTGCCTTCGACCGAGGCAACCACAACCACGTCGGTGGCTGTGACGGTTCCGGCCGCCGTCGCCACGTCGGCGCCCACGACAACTGCTGCGCCTGCCGCAAAGGTTGCTCCTCGGGCGGTTGCACCAACCACGACAACGACCGCACCTCGGCCGGTTGTTACTGCGGCACCAGTCGTGCAGTCAGAGGCTGCATTCTTGGCATGTGTGCGAGAACGTGAATCGCATGGCAACTACAGCGCTTCTGATCCCAGCGGGACGTATTTGGGGGCCTATCAGATTTACCAAGGTGGTTGGGATTCCGTGGCAAGCCGAATCGGTCGAACTGACCTTATTGGTGTCCCCCCGAATCAAGCTTCGCCAGCTGATCAGGACACCGTTGCAGCGGCGATGTTTCGGCTCTCCGGTCGTGCTCCATGGGGCGGCATCTGCGGGTGACGACAACCGCGGAAGGTTCGCGGTGACCGTATGACACTCACGCGTCGCGACATCACGGAATTACTTGAACGTCACGGACTCGAACCGAGTCGCGCCCTCGGGCAGAATTTTCTCGCGGACCCAAACACGGTGCGCCGCATTGTGCGACTGGCTGAAATTGATTCGAGTACGAACGTTGTCGAAATTGGTCCAGGCGTTGGTTCACTTACAACTGAACTCGCGGCGACTGGCGCAAACGTTGTAGCGGTTGAACTCGATCGTCATTTGCTTCCTGTTCTTGCTGAAACTGTCGAGCCACTTGGTGTGAGAGTCGTGCACGGCGACGCACTCGAACTTGATTGGGCCGAGGTCTTGCCGGCAGATCGCGTGTGGAATCTTGTTGCCAATCTGCCCTACAACGTTGCGACGACGATCGTTCTTGACCTGCTTGATGATGTTCCCCAGATCGAAACAATGCTTGTCATGGTTCAACGCGAGGTTGGCGAGCGCCTTGCTGCTGGAGCTGGCGATGGCACCTACGGCATTCCTTCGGTGAAGTTGGCCTTATGGGCGACTGCCTCGGTCGTAACCAGAATCCCGGCCACGGTGTTCATTCCTCAACCGAGGGTTGAATCGGTGATGGTCCGGATCCAACGCCGTTCTGAACCCATCGTCAACGTCGATCACGATGCCCTCATGGATCTGGTGCGAACAGCATTTGGCCAACGACGAAAGATGCTTCGTCGGTCGCTTTCGACCAAAGTCACTCCTGAGCAGTTCGAGGCCGCAGGGATTGACCCCTCAGATCGCCCTGAGCGCCTCGACATCGTCCAATGGGGCGCTTTAACTGCAGCGGTCCACTCAGAGGCGTGATTCGATGGGTGCCATGTCTGAGGGAATCTTGCGACTCTTAGCGCCAGCCAAGCTGACGACCTCGCTGAGAATCGTCGGCACGAGAGATGACGGGTACCACCTCATCGACGCTGAAATGGTCTCACTCGATTTTGGCGATTGGCTTTCCGTGACCGAAGAAGGCGCGTCAGCCGTCGAATTTTTCGATTCGCAAGGGAATGAACTTCTCCTTGGAACTGACAATCTGGTTTCGCGGGCGCTTCGACATATTGGAAGCGACGCGAGTGTTCGGATCGAAAAAGTTATTGCCGCTGGGGCAGGACTAGGTGGGGGCTCAGCCGATGCTGCTGCAATCCTCCACTGGGCTGGTCACAGCGATCCGATTGCTGCTGCATCGCTTGGCGCTGATGTCGTGTTCTGCCTTGCTGGCGGACGCGCGCGAGTTCAAGGCATTGGCGAACTGATCGAACAATTGCCCTTTGAAGATCGCGTCTTCACGCTTTTCACTCCACCGGTGATGTGTTCGACCCCTGCGGTCTATCGGGCATGGGATGACCTCGGCGGACCAGTGGGCGACAACGGCAATGATCTCGAGCCGGCAGCGCTGGTCGTTGCTCCTGAGTTGGCACGTTGGCGCGATGAGCTTGGCGATGCCACCGGAATCCGGCCTCGTCTCGCCGGTTCAGGTTCGACCTGGTTCGTCGAAGGGGACTATCCCGGTGAGGGCCGCGTTGTTGCTCGTACCAGCCCTGCTCGCTGATCACACGGTTGGGGTGAGAAGGGCCCGTACGCGGACCCACCCGGCTGTCGGGCCGGGTGGAGTCAACGAGATGTATGGGCACAAAGGGCGTCAGGGACGCCCGAGCTCACTTACCGGCAGCTCGACGCTGGAAGCGAGTTCGCTTCAGCATCTTCTTGTGCTTCTTCTTTCGCATGCGCTTGCGGCGCTTCTTAATAAGAGATCCCATGGCGGAGCGACTGT
>JAPLAE010000041.1 GCA_026393455.1 Actinomycetota bacterium | reverse complement strand
GCCTCGTTCGAGGCATCGATCATCATGTCGTCGAGACTGGCTCCCCAGTTCTCAACGAAGTTGGTGCAGCCCATCCCGACGATGGCTACCTGGTCGCGAATTCCATGACTAGCCACGGATCAGCTTCCCCTTCCAGAAGTAGTTGTGGATGCCATCGGCGGTGAAGAGACGACGGAAGGTCATCTCGACACGGCCACCAATGGCGACCTCTTCAAGATCAGTATCGGTGAGTTCGATTGGCAAACGTCCGCCACCGTCGAAATCGACGACAGCAAAGATGATTGGCGGGCTTGGCGAATACGCAATGCGATCGACCGTGAATGTGGCGATCGTGCCCTGCACGTCGGCCATCGGAGCGTCTTCCATCTGATCGGTGCGCTGACCATCAGAAGAAACTCGCATCGGCGGAAGGAAGACATCGCCCGTTTGTGTGTCGCGACTGCCAACGAAACCAAACTTCCAATCAGTCGTGCGGGCAGCGGCTGTTCCCGAAGGACGGGCCGGTTCGGGACGACGGGGCGGTTCAACATTGATCATGCCGCGCCATGAAAGGAACCGGCCGTAGGCCAACGGTGCACCCGATTCGAGTTGCGTCGCGATTGAACGAGCAGGTGCGTACGTCGCCAGAGCAGACGTCGTGCGCAGGATCATGACGTCGGCACCATCGGCGAGAACAACGAGCACAATGGTTTGACCGGGCTCAGCGTTTTCAAGTGCGTTGGCTAGCACAAGACCAGGCTGGGCAGCACCGGTGCAGCCGATGGTGGCGGTGAGATCGTCGACAACCTTGGCCGCACCGACCTTTGATGCAAGCGCCGAGCCGATACGAGCAGTTGGTGCAGCGACGGCAACAAGGTCAACCTGATCGGCCGAAAGGCCGGCGGCTTCGAGAGCGTTCTTGTAAGCCTGACGTCCAGCGGCGACATAGGTGAGTTCAGAGAACTTGTCGTCCCACACCTTCGATCGAATCTCACCCGGGGTCCGCCAGCGATCGATGAATTCCTCGGTGATGCTGGCCCCGCCGATGTATTCGGCAACCACTGCATCGCTCTCACCAATGACAAATGCTGCGGCAGCATCGCCGCCATTGGCTTCATCGGCCGAACCGGCCAAACCGGTGCGCATATCGGAGGTGACAACGAGTCGATTGCCCACCGTGGAAAGAGCAAGGCGCAGAGCGCCGGCAGTGGAGCCGACCGATGCGCCCATATCGAATGCCGGAACTGCAGCCGGCAGACGCAGTGCCGCATGGATTGCTGTGGCGTTGGTTTTGTCGGCGTAGGCAGGAAGCGCCGTGCCGAAGAGGAGTGCATCGGGGCCGGGATGTTTCGAGCCATCGACACCACGCAGGGCAAGACGCGCAGCCTCGACGCCCATTGAAGTGGTGTCCTCATCGAACGAAGCAACCGCTCGTGTACCGCGGCCGCCTCCTTGTCCGATGAAAGCGGAAATTTGTGACTTATCAAGCCGTCGATACGGGAGGTAGGCCCCCCAAGAAATGATGCCTCGCATAGCTCTGACAGTAACTGATAAACCCTCAGACACCGCAAAGGCGAGTCTCAAAACCAAGGAAGCACCATGCCTGCCACGTCAATGATCGTGACTCAGTAGATGACCGCCACCGTTCTGCCTGAACTTGGCTTCTACACACTCCCAGGCCAGCCCAATTCCTCCCGCGACCTCATTGCCGAAGTCCGTGAAGGTGAAGCGTTGGGCTTTGGTCGAGTGTTCGTGAGCGAGCGCTACAACAAGAAAGAAGCGGCCACGCTTTGCGGCGCAGTCGGTGCTGTCAGTGAACGTATTGCTATCTCCACTGCGGCAACCAATCACAACACTCGGCATCCGATCGTCACTGCAGGATTTGCTCGCACGATGCAGAGCCTCACTGGTGGCCGATTCACACTGGGACTTGGTCGCGGTATTGCTCCTATGCAAGATGCATTCGGCATTGGCCGGATCACCACTGCACAAATGGAAGATTTCGCCGGGCTCATGCGTCGGCTGTTTCGCGGCGAAGTCATCATCGGTCATGACGGACCTGCTGGCTCCTGGCCAGTGCTCCACCTCGACGCGACACTCGACGAGTACTTACCAATGGGAATGGTCGCATTCGGCGATAACACCCTTGAACTAGCGGGTCGATGCTTCGATGAAGTGGTGCTGCATACGTTCTTCACCGACGAGACCACCGCTCACTGCGTGCAGACAGTCAAGCGCGCCGCCGAACAAGCGGGCCGTAATCCTGATGAAGTGAAGGTGTGGTCGTGTTACGCCACCATCGGCGATCACATTGGTGAAGAAGAACGTCTCATGAAGTTGGTCGGTCGTCTCGGCACCTACCTACAGGGCTACGGACACTTACTTGCTCGCACAAACGGTTGGGATGAAGCCGTTGTCGATCGATTCCTGGCCGATGAAGTGGTGAGTTCGGTTCGCGGCCTCGATGTTGTGGGCACGACCGAACAGTTACAGCACGCCGCAACCCTCATTCCTGAAGAATGGCTCTCGTGGGCAGCTGTCGGCTCACCACTCGACTGTGTCGCTGCGGTGCGGAACCAACTCGCACTCGGTTGCGACGGCGTGATCATGCACGGCGCAACACCAGCAGAACTTGCGCCGATCGTGGCCGAGTACCGGGCCACGGCCTGAACTTCCGCTCGGCTCGCCCGGTAGGGTCGGCGCATGGAACTCGGAGCAATCACCAATCCCGATGCCGTCCAATACGGCAAGCCCCTTGACGGCGTGCGCATCCTCGCCCTCGAGCAGATGCAGGCCCTCCCCTACGCCACTCAACTTCTGGCGCGCCTCGGCGCCGATGTCGTAAAGGTCGAGAGCGTCAAGGGCGGAGATTTGGGCCGCGGTTCGCAACCGGGCATCACCGACCCCGATGGTCGTTTTGTTGGCGCCACCTACCTGCGCAACAACCTCGACAAGAAGTCGATCTGTGTCGATCTAAAGGCGCCCGAAGGCAAGCAACTCATTCTCGACCTTGCTCCCAAGTTCGACATCGTGGCCGAGAACTTCAAAGGTGGTGCGCTTTCACGCATGGGCCTTGGTTATGACGACATCGCCGCAGTGCACCCCGGCGTGATCTACCTGTCAGTTTCAGGTTTCGGCAATACCGTCGCAACGCCATACGACGGTTGGCCCGCGTACGCCGCCGTTGCAGAAGCAATGAGTGGCATCTACGACTACAAACTCGAGCCCGGTCGTCCGCCGGCGGTATCTCCCGTGGGTGCGCTCGGCGACATCGGTACCGCACTCTTCGGCACAATCGGTATTCTCGCGGCACTTCGCCATCGTGATCGCACTGGCTTGGGTCAGTACATCGACGTTGCGATGTTCGACGCCATGGTCTCGATGACCGACCTCGTCACCAACTTCTGGTCACTCGGATTGCGCCCCGCACCAGGTCAAGGCCTGGCCATGATCCTCGACGGCTTCGAAGCCTCGAACGGTTGGTTCATCATCCAGATTGGGCGCGAGCACGAGTTCGAACGTCTCGCGAACCTCATCGGCAAGCCGGAGTGGCTCACCGATGAGCGCCTTTCCACTCGTGCTGGCTGGCGCGAAAACATCGACACCATCCTTCGCCCTGGAGTGAAGGAATGGGCCTCCGCCATGACCAACATCGATGCATGCCGGGCGCTCGCTGAAGCCGGAGTTGCGGCGGGACCTTGTCTCACTGCACAACAGGTCATCGACGACCCGCACGTTGCCGCCCGCAACATGCTCATGGAGATTCCTCGCCCGGAAGGCGGCGATCCCGTCCTCACCCCCGGTAACCCCATCAAGATGTCTCGGGTTTCCGAAGGACCGGACGTGCGCATGCCGTGGCTTGGCGAACACACCAACGAGGTTCTCGCTGCCGAACTTGGTCTTGATGATGCACGCATCGAACAACTCCGTGCCGACGGAGTCATCGCATGAGCGAACTCTCTGCGCACCCTGCAGTTGCTGCCGTTCAACAACACGCCAGCAACTGGAACGCGCAGGACCGCACGGCGTGGCTTGCGTTGTTCGACGACAGCGTCACGTTCGAGGACCCGGTCGGTAAAGCCCCAAAGATTGGGCGTGCTGCTGCCGAGGGTTCATGGGATAACTCGTTCACCGAAGGTCGCGTATGGACTTTGCACCCCCAAAGGATCATCCCCGGCGGCACACACGAAGCTGCGGTGGAGATGCTCAATAAAGGAACTCTTCATGGCCAAGTGGTGGACTTGCGCGGAATCGAGATCTACAAAGTGAACGACGCCGGCCAAATCATTTCGGTGCGGGCCTTCTTTGAACAGCCCACTGATTTCGAGCTGAATCCGTTCTTCATTCCTGAGGGTTAAGCCACATTTCAAGTGAAGCATCTTCCCAGTCGTCGGGGCCGACGATGGTGCGGGGCAGCGGCGTCATCACATGAGTGGTTCCACCGATGGTGTACTCAGCGCTTCGGCGTTCCCACGCGGCGATGCGCTCGTCGGCTTCGCCTTCATCGCATAATCCAAGTGCGGTATCGCGGTTTCGGTGAAGGCGAATTTGTGCCGGGATGTTGGTCGACCACACCATGACAACTTCGTGCGGGTTCGACACAACTTCATACAAACCAACCGGCTCGTGCTCATATTCGCGCCACAACGGAACTCGTTCAGCAACGTTGGCAGCCAAGAACTCGAGCGCGGTTCCGGCTCTCACATCGAGTACTTCGTGCACAAACAGCGTGCCTTTTAACTTCTTTTCGACGAGATCAGAGGTGGTTGGGCTACCAGGAACGCCAGCCAGAAGGCGGTCGAAACCACCACTTCGCCACTGTGCGGCCTTGTCCCACCAGTCGCCGTAGAACGCGTTGCGACGCTTGAGGTTGAGGCGGTCAACGTTGCGTCCCCATGACTCCCAGCCCTTGTCACCGCAGTCCCAAATGTTAATGACCTGAGGCCAACGGCCACCACCTTGCGCGCAGACATAGAAAGCGCCAAGAAGGTTGTTCATCTCCGGCATGCGCAGCACGGGGTCTTGCCACAGATGCTCCATATAGTCGTACTGGCCTTGACCAACGACATCGACGACTTCATGCAAGTACAAACTGCGCTTTGCCATGGCTCCCCCTCAAGTGAGTGATCGCCGAAACCTACCGGGGAAACGCGAAGAGGGCGCCAGCCGAAGCTGACGCCCTCTTCACTAACTGTGATCGCTCTATTACTTCGTGATCGGGTACCAAGTGGCGTCTACAGGAACCCAGCACTGAATATCCACTGGGCAGTTGTTGTAGGTGCCATTGGCATTCTTTGCGGTGCCCGTGGGTGCCGCCGTGAGCTTGTCGCCATGGACGACCGTGGCAACCCAGGTCTTGCCTGGTTCCTGTGATCCCTTACCGTTGGAGCCGAGGGCCACATTCACTTCACCGAGGCCGCGCACGGCCTTCATGAAGCTTTCACGGGTGAGCTTCTTGCCGGCCTTTTCGAGGGCAGGCTTGAGCATATTCACGAACGTGCACTCATTCGGTGGATAATCAGAACTCACCTTTTGGCCGTCAGGAAGGGTACGGGTCTCGCCGGAAGGAATGCCTGAGTAGGACTTTGCGCCACCGAAGTCATTCACGGAAAGTGCGTCGAATTTTGCACGACACGCTTTCTCGAAATCGGTTTCGACTCGAAGCTTGCCTTCGCTCGTGACTGAATCGCCCATCGCCGTGTAGCAAATGCCGCCAACAGCGGAAGGCTTAAGGCTCTTGGCACCGTATGCGGTGCACATCGATGAAGCAACGTCGAGGAAGGTGAACTTCCAGCCATTGCCTGCTGCGTTGTCCCAGAAGCCACCTGAAGCGGTGAACTGAAGGGCAATAACAACGTTGGCAAGATTGGCGGCCTTGAAGGTGTTCACGGCAGCAGCCGATTCGGTGTTCTGAATACCCGGGTCACCCTGAAGAGTGTTGATCTGAGCGACAGTGACCTTGTTGCCATTGGCTTCTAGCTGGGTCTTGGCAGCAGCGACGGCTGCAACATGCTCTGGGCCATTACCGGCGAGGATGCCAACAGCGGCACCCTTGGCGATCTGACCAGCCTTGATCGCAGAAGCAACTCCGGAGCTGGCGCTGACTTCAGACGAAGGCTGAATCGAGGTGAGCCAACCGGTGTCATGAGCAGACTGCGGGGCAACGTCACCAAAGAAAATGGGAACGCCTGCAGCAGCGATGCATTCGACGTATTTGGCGCCCAAACCGCTGGGAGCGATCACCGCGAACACTGGGTTATTGATGGTGGCATCGTCACAAACCTTCTGCGCAGTCGCCGGCTTGACCGGGTCCCATGTCATGACAACGGATTCAATCTTGCGGCCATTAATGCCACCGGCGGCGTTCCATTCATCAAAGTATGAAGTAACACGCTTTGAAAGGTTCCCCGTTGTGAGCGCCGGGGCGAGCGAAATACCTGCCGCACGGAGACCATCGAGATCGGAAACCGCAACAGCGATCTTGATAGTTGTGTCGGTGACACCAGTGGTGTCACCACCGCCGGAACTGCTATCGGAGCTGGAGCATGCAGCCAAGCCAGCTGTGAGCGTGAATGCGCACACAACGGCGACGACCGCAGTCCAGGTTCGTGAACGTGCCATGAAGGTCTCCCCCTGAGGATTTCTAGATGAGTCCCGCTTGTGCGAGATTCGAAACTATAGCAAACACCTAAGCCTCAGGTGACCGTCGTCACGCCCCAAGATCTTCCGCTAGGTTTCCCTCGGGGTTTGGGGCAGAAACCGCTCGCGGTGGGTTGCCCCTCGAAGCAAGAATGAGGAGATCCGTGCCATCCACCGAGCAGGGTGAAACAAGCAATCAGGGGCTTTCCAGCCTGACATCCGCAATTTTTGACGAGGAACAGCAGCGGCTCGATGCCGCGTCCGAAGAAGCGGTGACGCTGCCCGACGATCTCCTCCCAAGAGTTGGCGGAAAGGGCATGCGTCTCAGCGAGGGTCTCCGCCAAGGCGGCGTGAGCATGATCGTCCTGCTGCTTCTTCTTATTGTCGTTGAAGAATTCCAGCAAGTGGCACTGCTGGTTCTCGGGCCCGACATCCAAGAAACTCTCAAGATTTCCGACACAATCCTCCTCGGATTAATCAGCTTCGGTGGTGTTGTGTTGGTTCTCACATCATTGCCATTCGCTTGGCTTGCCGACCGCTATTCACGCACCACGGTCCTCGCTGCTGCCACGGCGGTCTGGGGCATTTTTGGTATGGCCATCGGATTCATCGTCAATCCATTTCAAATGGGTATCGCCACCGCAGGCACCGGCATCGGCAAGGCGGCCAACATTCCGATTGCCCCGTCACTTATTGCCGACCAGTACCCGATTGGTGTTCGTACCCGTATGTTTGCAACACAAACACTCGGTCGCCCGATTGGCCAGGTAGTCGGTCCGATCGTCGCCGGCGGCATCGTCGCTATCGCAGGAAACAAAGCAGGCGATTGGCGCTGGGTGTTCTGGCTGTTCGGAATCCCCGCATCAATTTTGGCAGTCGCGTTCCTCATCAAGCGTGAACCACGTCGCGGACGCAACGAGCGAGAGGCCGTATTCGGGGCCGAAGTTGCCGACGACGCCATCGGCGATGGCCCAGTGCGCCTCAGCGCAGCCATGGCCCGCCTTAAGAAGGTGCGCACCTTCTATTTCCTCGTGGTCGGTATCGGCGTTCTCGGCTTTGCCCTCGTCGCCGTGCCTGCCACTTTCAACCTGATGATGAAAGACGTCTATGGCTACGACGCTCTGCAACGCGGATGGATTCTCTCCATCACATGGTCGGTCTCCGTCATCGCCATTCCTTTAGGTGGCCGCTATGGCGAACGCCTTTTCCGTAAAAACCCGCCGTCGGCACTCAAGCTCATGGGCGCATCAATACTTCTTTACGGGCTGTTTCTCACCATCGGGCTTCGATTTGAATCGGCCGCGATTCTCATTGCATTTTTCGCAATCGGAAACGCGTTCCAAGGAATGGCGTTCACACAGATGGGCCCCACCATCTCGGCAGTGGTCCCCTATCAAATGCGAGCCCAAGCCTTCTCTATGGTCGGCGTCTACATCTTCCTTATGGGTGGCTTCTTCGGCGGGCTTCTGACCGGTGCGTTCTCCGATGCATTTGGACAGCGCACGGCTCTCACCGTTGTCGTTCCTCCGGCCACGCTTATCGGCGGACTCATGATCATTTACGGATCCCGCTATATGAAGCGCGATATCTCCCTCACCGTTTCGGAACTCATGGAGATGCAAGAAGAACAAAAGCGCATGGCTGCGGACCCCGAGAACATTCCCGTTCTTCAGGTGCGCAATGTCGATGCTTCTTATGGAACCCTTCAGGTTCTTTTCGACGTCAGCTTCGAAGTCAAGAAGGGCGAGTGTCTTGCTCTCCTCGGCACCAACGGTGCAGGAAAATCAACGATTCTGAGGTCTATCAGTGGCTTGTTGAACCCCGACCGTGGTGTTATTCGCATGAATGGTCGAACGATCACTCTTGTCGATCCTCAATACCGAGTTGCTCTTGGAATGATGCAGATCCCTGGCGGCGAAGCAGTGTTCCCGTCAATGTCTGTCTCAGAGAACCTCGAACTCTGGAGCGAACTGATCGAAGACAAGAAGAAGCGTGCAGAACGAATCGACGCGACGTTTGAAGCGTTCCCCGAACTTCGTCATCTCATCGATTCGAAAGCCGGTTCGCTCTCTGGTGGTCAGCAGCAGATGCTTGCCCTCGGTAAAGCCATCATGCTTGAACCCGACCTTCTTCTCATCGACGAGTTGTCGCTCGGACTCGCACCAATTGTCGTGCAGCGCTTGCTCGGCATCGTTGAGAAACTGAAAGAACAAGGAACAACGATGGTGCTTGTTGAACAGTCGGTCAACGTTGCCCTCTCGGTCGCCGACCGAGCGGTATTCATGGAGCGTGGTCAAGTGAAGTTCGAAGGTCCCGCCCAAGAATTGTTGGAGCGCGACGACCTCTTGAGAGCCGTGTTCCTTAGCGGAGAGGGTGCCTGATCATGATGTTTGGACTCACGTTAAGTGGAGACATTGTTTTCTCCGGACTCATTCAAGGCCTTGTCTACGCACTCGTAGCCTTTGGTCTTGTCCTTATCTTCCGAGCAACCGGCGTTATCAACTTTGCTCAAGGCCAAATTGGAGCGTTCGGCGGTTACGCCATGGCGTTGCTTTTTGTTCAGTACCACATCCCCTACGGCTGGTCAGTGCCGATTGCACTCGCGTCAGGCGTACTGCTTGGCGTGGCCTCGGAACTCATCCTTCGTCGATTGTTTACTCAACCGCGTCTGCTCCTTTTCGTCGCAACGCTGGGCCTCACTCAGCTCATCCAGTTGCTGCAGTTGCGGCTTCCGATCCCCGATGGCAAAGAAGCTGGTGTTACTTACCCAGTGCTCGTCAGCGGTAGTTGGCAGGTCTTCGGCATCACCGTGACAGGTCCGATGATCACAATCATTGTCGCTGTCCCACTTTTGATGCTTGGCCTGACGCTGTTGCTGCAGAAATCAAAATTCGGCCGACAGGTTCGAGCCACCGCGGACAACGCACCATCAGCACAGCTCGCGGGCATCTCGATTCGTTCCGTTTCGACAAAGGTCTGGGCGCTCGCAGGCCTTCTTGCCGTTATTGCAGCGCTGCTTATCGCACCCGTGCAGGGCGGCAACATCGCAACCGTCAGTTCTGCACTCGGCCCAAGCCTTCTGCTCCTCTCGCTGACCGCAGCGATGTTTGGACGCATGCGCTCGTTTGGTTGGACCGTCATCGGCGGAATCATTGTCGGCGTCGTCAACATGCTCTTCGTTACCTGGGGTCAGATCGGCGAGGTTCCACAAGGTTCCAATGTTCTCGCCATCTTCGTGATCTTGCTCCTGCTCATCTTGTTCAATGGCAAGTCAAGTGGCATGAGTGCCGATGAATGGCAGCTCACCACCAAGTTGAAGGCAGCGAACGAAGACCTCCGCAAGCACCCGCTGTACCGGGCCTCGACCATTATCGGGATCGGCCTTCTTGTCGGCGGCGCACTTCTTCTCCCGCAACTCTTTGATAAGCCCACCGACTGGCTTCGCTATGCAGAAATCATGGTGTGGATTATCGCTGCACTGTCAGTCACGGTGCTCACCGGATGGGCCGGACAGTTGTCCTTGGGCCAATTCGGATTCGTCGCCATCGGCGGTTACTTCACCGTGAAGTTCTCCCAGGGCCTACCGGTTCCTGTCGCCATTTTGTTCGGCGTCGCTGTCGGTGCAATTGCTGCACTCATCATTGGCGTCCCCGCTTTGCGAATAAAGGGACTGTTCCTAGCGGTGATCACGCTTGGCTTCGGTCTGATGGTCCGCAATTGGCTCATTTTCAACGGTGCCCTTTCCGGCTCGGGAGCAATCGCGAACCTTCACGTCAATCGGGCAAAGGGCTACAACCTTTTGTTCTGGAACGTGAAGGGCAACAACTTCCATGGTGTGTATTGGTTCTGTCTCTTTGTGACTGTCATCGCCATTTTGTTGGTGTGGCAGATCCGACGAACGGGCGTTGGTCGTTCGATCATCGCTGTGCGAGACAACGAACTCGCCGCAGCGGCGTACACCGTCTCCCCCACAGCGAAGAAGATCATTGCGTTCGCGGTTTCTGGTGGTCTCGCAGCTCTCGCTGGTGGCCTTCTTCCGCTGCTTTCGGCTCAGTTGGAACTCAGTCCCAACGGCGGTTGGTTCGACGTTGAACAATCACTCCGAGTTGTTGCCGTGGCAGTCGTCGGCGGTATCGCTTCAATCACTGGCGCCATTCTTGGCGTCATCGTGATCGTCGCGATCCCAATTCTTTTTGACGGAACTCCGCAAGTGAAATTGTTCGCCAGCAGCATCGGCATGCTCGTCGTGCTCCTATATTTCCCCGGTGGTCTGATTTCGATCATCCACTCCGCTCGCGATCTTCTTCTGGGATGGCTCGCCAAGCGCACTGGTTGGGAACCGAAGCGAAACACGCAAGTTGGTTCCGTAAGTTCACTGGCATCGGTCAAAACGCACGACGAGAACAGTGCGATGCCACTCGTGGCAACCGATGTCACTGTTCGCTTTGGCGGACGAGTTGTTGTCGACGGAGCATCGATCACCGTCAAGCCTGGCGAGATTGTGGGCCTTATTGGTACCAATGGTGCCGGCAAGTCAACACTCATGAACGCGATCAGTGGTTTCGTTCCCAGCACGGGCAGCATCGAAATCTTTGGCACCGAAGCTCACAATCGGTCCGCCCCACGCCGATCTCGACTCGGTATCGGTCGTGCGTTCCAGAATGCTCGTTTGTTTGCGTCGTTGAGCGTCCGTGAAACTCTCATGGTTGCGTTGGAAGCACGCGAGAGTTCGTTACTGGTTCCTTCGATGCTTTCGCTTCCGCCCTCACCGCAACGTGAGAAGCGCAAGCGCAAGCAGGCCAACGAGATCATTGGCTACCTCGGACTCTCCCGTTACGCCGATGCCCTTCTGGGCGAACTCTCCACTGGTACGCGACGCATCGTCGAACTCGGTGCATTGTTAGCCCTCGACAGCGAACTGCTGCTTCTCGATGAGCCCACCGCCGGTGTGGCCCAGAAAGAAACAGAAGCCTTCGGCCCGCTCATCGAATCGATCCGCAAGGAACTTGGTGCGTCGATCCTGATCATTGAACATGACATGCCAATGGTCATGTCGATCTCTGACCGGATCTACTGCCTTGAAGCGGGTTGTGTCATTGCTGAAGGCGAGCCGAATGCGATCCGCAGTAACCCTGCGGTGATTGCTTCATACCTCGGCACTGACGAACGAGCCATCGCCCGTTCTGATTCGTAATCAGGCAGGCACATACGAACGTGGTGCTCGGCGATTCGCGGTAACCCGCGTGAGCTTTCGGTGCTCGGGGTGGAAGTCCGATGGGCCCCGATGCACCGTGGCATGTTCATCCCACATCACAAGATCGCCTTCGTGCCAGCGATGGCGATAGTGGAGCGAGGAATCGTTGAGCAGTTCGAACAGCATCTGCAACATTGACCGACTCTCCGTAGCGGTAAGACCGTCGATGGAAACGGTGTAACCAGGATTCACGAATAGAAGCGGCTCCCCCGTTACCGGGTGGGCGGTGATGACTGGGTGCATCACCGAGGGAAATGCATTGCGCGCCTTGGCGGCCTGTTCTGATCCGAGCATGCGATCCATCTCGAACCAGAACCGTTCACCGGCATCGTGAACTCCATTCATGTGTCCAAGTATCTGGCGGTACGAATCGGAAAGAAGTCGATACGCGGCCGTAGTCGATGACCAGATCGTGTCGCCTCCATTCGTTGGGAGGATCTCGGGGCGCAGAATCGCGAGGTCCGGGATCTCGCCGTTGAATGAATAGTCCGTATGGAAATCTTGGTCATCCTGCGGAGGTTTCTCTGCGTCGTTTTCAACGACAGAGATCGGATCGTCAGGACCGCCGACCAAGAACTCCTTCACCGGGTGGCCCATCGGCGATCCAAACTGAGCAGCGAAGGCACATTGCTCGTCGGCGGTCATGGCCGGGGCATGAAAGACCAAGACACCGTGACGCCCGAGTTCTTCACGAAGTCTCGTCGCAACTTCACTGTCGACATCGCGGGGATCAATGCCCTCGACTCGAGCGCCGATCGAGCTCGTCAGTCGGTCGACAGTGAAGTTCTGTGCCGCACTAGCCATCGTGTCCCCATCCATCATCGGTCCAGGCAGTAATCGCTCAACAGTTCAAGCCCTAAGTTGCCAAAGCAAGAATCAAATCTGTTCTAGCAGTCGGACCAGTTTTGTGAGCCGGAAACCGCTCATCGATGCAAACAGATCAATCAGCTTTGGCGAGGATCGCCATGACCTCGTCGGCGGGACGGCCTGTGCGCAGCAACTCCGCCATGACCTTCATCGGTCGGTCGATGTGGGTGAAGAAGCCGTAATAGCCCTCGCACAGATAGTTGAGGCCGTCTTCGCCGTCGGCTGTTGTCGTAAACCGATTACGTGGGCATTCGCCATGACAGGCAAACCGAACCTCGCAATTCACGCACTGCGAGGGCAACGTTGTCGCCTTTGCCGAGCCGAATGCTTGTTGTTGGGGTGACGCAACCATCTCAGCCAGGTGCTGTGTGGCGATGTTGCCCAAAAGGAAATCTGGCTCAACGTAGTGGTCGCAGGAATACACGTCACCGTTGTGTTCCATGGCGATAGCAGTCCCGCAGGTTTCCGAAAAAATGCACATCGGCGATTGCATTCCAAGCCATGCACCCAGCGCTGCATCGAATGACGGAACGAAGACCTCGCCCACGTCGTTGTGCACCCACTCGTCGAACACCTCAGTCAGGAACTTTCCCCACTGAGCGGGCGTCACGGAGCGTTCCGTCACTAGCGAGCCTTCTTGCAGATAGAGCGGACGTTCTGATGCCCGCTCGCCCCAGCCCGCATCGGCCTTGTCGATGAGTTCTGGGGTGGCTCGCTCAACAATGGGAATCAACTGAATGAATCGAACTCCGAGGTCATCACGGAAGTGTTTGTACACCTCTAGACCATGATCGGCGTTTGCTGAATGCACTGAACACAGCACGTTTGTGGCCACATTGTGACGTTGCAGCAATTCCCATGCTGCTTTCACGCGCTCGTAAGTGGGACGGCCTTGCTTGTCGACCCGAAACGCATCGTGCATTGCAGGAGGCCCATCAATGGAAAGGCCCACGAGTACCTGCTCGGCAGCGAGAAACTCACACCACTCGTCGTCGAGCAACGTGCCATTGGTTTGCATGGTGAATTCCAAAATGCGCTGCGGACCAGCGACCTCCTTCGCCTTGGCCACAAGGCGCCGGTAGAACTCCACGCCCATCAACGTGGGCTCCCCGCCCTGGAACGCGATCGTGATCTCTCGAGTCTGATGAGACTCGATCAGTTGCGTGAGATAGATAGCGACCAAGTCATCGGACATGCGAAAGCGATCGCCGGGATAGAGCTGCTCTTTTGAAAGGAAGAAGCAATAGGTGCAATCAAGATTGCAAATTGCCCCTGTTGGTTTGGCGAGGACGTGAAATGCAGGAGGAAACCCCTCGGGCCACGTGGGCGGGAGTTCCGGTTCACCGCGGCGACCGATAGAGACAGGCTGGCTCACATGAACGACGACTCGGCGCTGAGACCGAGTTCAGGCCAGGCCCCAACGACTATGGGCTGCATGTTTCCGTATCCAACACCGCCACCAACCGGATCGGTGATGCGCACCGTGGTGTCGCGAATTTGGTGGAGCTTTCGAGCAGTCTCTGGCTCGGTGCAATCGGCAATGCGTTCGCCCTCGACATTGAGTTCGCCACGCCATTCGCCGTGGTGATGGCCGTTCCAGCCGAAGTACAAACCGGCGCCGAGGTGAAAGCCCGTATCGCCAAGAACTTCAACTTCGAAGTTGCGGGCAGACCCATCGCTCATCGTGGCGAGGATCTTTCCGCCCTTAAGCCGGCGATTCGACGTGTCGTAGGTGAAGTCTTGGTCCACGTCAGCCATATGCGTGACCGAGCCGTCGGTTTCTTCGATGATCGCGGTGACGTTCTTTTGCAAGAAACCGGGCAACACCGTTTTCGCAACATTGAAGAACAGTCCGTAGTGACTGCCGTCAGGACGCTCCATGAGGATGGGGCTCCAGAAGAACTGGAACTGTCCTCCGTCGAGTCCGCGCTGGGGTTCCATATCGGTCGGCGGTTCGCCAACGTCATAGCGCACACCCCACGAGTGATCGCGGGTCGATACCCATGTGTCTGGGTTCATCTCGGTACGAACGCCATCGACCTCGACCCAACCGGTGCAGGTTCCGATCTGGTGGTAACGAACCAATTCCGAAGCAATCCGGAACGTTGAACGGTTATGCGTGCGTTCTTCGACCATTGGCGGAATAATGCTTTCGAACAACCAATCGAACGCGATTGGTTGTGTGTCATTCGGTTCAAGTACGAAACGGATCTTTTTGAGAGGTTCCACAATCTCATAACGAATCGGACCACCACCAAGAAGTTCAGGAGCGTCGGAGAGTCGACGGCTCATACGAACAGTGGTTTGTTCACGGCCACGAGAGACGCCGCAATAGGCATCCATCACGTTTCGGTTGGTGTACTTGCCGAGACCGAAACCGAGTTGAAGGCTCCCGTCCTTGGCCATCGCCATGGCGCAGACTTTTTCGGTCCAGGCCAAATCACTGGTGCCAACGACTGCCACCGTGTCGACAATCTGATGTTGGAACCATTCATCGCCCGAAGTCAGCGGTCCTATCGGATTGGCCATGATGTCCCCCAGATTGTGTTGTTCAGAGTGCAGTAAAGCGAAACGTTTTAAAGAAGCCAGCGCGAGATTGCATCGATCACACACGCGGGGCGTTCTTCGCCCTCAATCTCGATCGTGATGCGCATGAGCGTTTGTAGGCCGCCCTTCACTTCAGTCACCTCAACCAGTTCAGCCCCGGCGCGCACGCTTTGGCCGACCTTGACCGGTGACGGGAAGCGAACCTTGTCGACGCCGTAATTGATGCCGGCGGAAAAACCTTGGACTTCAACGATCTGCGGAAGAAAGAAATTCGACAACGACATCGTGAGATAGCCGTGTGCGATCGCCGCTCCGAAGGGCCCGTCTTTGGCTCGCTCAGGATCAACATGAATCCACTGGTGATCGCCGGTCGCATCAGCAAACATGTTGACGCGGTCTTGTTCGATCTTCAGCCAGTCGCTGTAGCCGAGGTGGGTTCTTTCAGCAGCACGAACTGCATCGGGTCCGTCGATGAGCGTGGTCATAGCGATCTCCAGACGAGTTCAGGAACCGGGGTTACGGCCAGCGAGACGATCAAGAGTGGTTTCCGCCTCGGCAATGATGCGGTTCACAACTTCAGCAGCCGAAGGCAGATCATCGATCACGCCAACGACCTGACCAGTGGGAAGAATGCCGGCATCGAGTTCGCCATCGACCAATGTCGCCTTGGTGAGGATCGGCGTATTGCCTGCCATGATGACTTCGGCCCATGGCATGTCCATGCGCTTTTTCATATCGAGGCCCTCTTTGGCCATCTGAATCCATGAGAGGCCCGTGTACTTGCGGAACTTCGCCGCATTCGCAATGGCTTTAGGAACTGCGGTGATTGCCGATGCGCCGTCCATCTGATCGACCAACTTGGTGCGGATCACTCGATGGGGTGCGCCATCGACCTTGGTGGTGACAACCGTGCCCGTGACTGCGGTGCCGAGGTACTGCTTCTTTACTTCCATCGGAACTGCGGAATCGGAGGTGAGCAGAAAGCGCGTGCCCATCGCAATACCGCTGGCCCCATACGCAAGCGCAGCAACAAGGCCTCGACCATCGAAATAGCCACCAGCAGCAACCACAGGAACGCGACCGCCAACGACGTCGACCACCTCAGGAAGAAGCAGAGAGGTTGGGACAGAACCCGTGTGTCCGCCACCTTCGCCACCCTGCACAAGGATGGCGTCGACACCCCACTCCATGACTTTCTCGGCATGACGTTTTGCACCGATCGATGGCATCACCTTCACGCCGTGATCGTGCAAGTACTCGATGAGATCTTTTTTCGGAGCCTGGGCGAATGATGCAACCGGAATACCTTCGGCAACAAGGAGCTTGAGGCGATCCATGATGTCGTCGGCATCGGCGCGCATGTTCACACCAAACGGGGCGGTTGTTCGTTTCTTGGTTTCAGCGATGGCAACGACCAGTTCGTCGTAGGTCATGGTTGCCGAAGCGATAATGCCGAATGCACCGGCGTTGCACGTAGCCGAAACGAGTTTCGGACCCGCGACCCAGCCCATGCCGGTCTGGACAATCGGGTACTTCG
Organism: Actinomycetota bacterium; assembly: GCA_026393455.1. GTDB lineage: Bacteria > Actinomycetota > Acidimicrobiia > Acidimicrobiales > Acidimicrobilacustridaceae > Acidimicrobilacustris. The sequence goes on along the minus strand of JAPLAE010000041.1, from coordinate 11,771 downwards.
AACCGAGAAGATCAAGCAGCGGTGTGGTGAGTGCGGGATGCATCAGGCGGCCGGAAGTTCGCGATCGCGGAACGACTTCGGATCGAGCACCTCGCGCAACACGCGAAGTTCCTCATCAGTCGGAAGACGCGTGGTGGGGACATCGGAAGGAATCACGAGCTCGAACGAACACGCCGCAACCACATCGTCGATCGACACCCCGGGGTGCAGTGATGCAACGCGCATGTGGTGATCGGGAGTATTGAAGTCGTAGACCGCAAGGTTGGTGACGACGCGACGAATCTCGTGATGGGCCTTGACCCAGTCACCAAGTTTTGCCGCACGGTCGTAACCAATTCCAGAAACCGTGTCGACCTTTTCCACGAAGACTCGGTTGGTCTGGTTGCCAATAAAATACGAGGTGGTGTGGTTGATCGTGTTGCCAGGAGCGCCGCGAACACCAAGAAGCTGTGACTTGGGCTTGTTCCAGTCGCCGATGTTGGCGATGTTCTGATTACCAAACGTGTCGATCTGACTTGCACCCATCACCACATGGCGACGACCGCCCCAAAGGGCATCGAACACCGCGCGGAACGGGATCCAGCCTTCAACCTGCTTGTCGGTGCCGCCGACAGGAAGGTCATTGGCGACAAAAAATGCTTCGCCATCGCTCACCAGAAGTTCCGGTTCGAACGTGGCGCGAGCCAGTCGTGCACCGAGCATTGGAATCGTGCCCATACCGGAAGCGAAGATTTCGCCATCGCCCCGGAAGGTGTCGGCCACGGCTGCGACACAGATTTCACCAAGCGTTGCATCGCTCATCGGGCTGCCACCGCCTTCTGATAGTCGGCTTCAGAGCCGGAAAGATAGGTGTCGACAAAGGCCTTCCAAGCTTCTGGATCCTTGGCTGCGTCGGCGTATTCCTTCTGGAACTTCTCGTCACGTTCGTAATCGGGCTGACAGTTCGTGAAGTGCGCACCATTGGGCGCTTCGATCACACCATCGACCATTGAACGGTTGATCTTCATGGTGTGGATCGTGCCGTTCTTCAGAAGTTCTTCGGTGGGAACGATCTTCTCGGTGGAAAGGAATCGTCGACCAACGGCGGCTGCACCGAGGAACAGGTCATCGAAATACAGATCGGGGCCGAGGAACTGGGCATTGCCGCGATCGTCGGCACGATTCAGATGCACGAATGCGGCATCGAGATTGAGCGCAGGCACGGCAAGAAGTTCCTCACCGTCGGCATAGGGAGACTTCACGGTGCGAAGGCTTGGATCGTTCTTCACAACATCGGAGCCGAGTCCAGCGCGGGTGGGTAGGAACGGGAGGCGGAGCGCAGCTGCGTAAAGGCCCCACTGCAACATGCCTTCGTCGTATTCCACGACCTCGGGAATCGTGCCGTTCTGGCGAGCAGCGCGGAAGTGCGGTTCTAGAGCAATTGAATCGAGCGACACAAAGCCGTACACGAGACGCTTGACCTTGCCAGCCGCACACAGCAGACCGACATCGGCGCCACCGTAGGAAACGATGGTGAGATCTTTGAGGTTGGAACGAAGCAGTGCCCGCACCAACGACATCGGTTTGCGACGGGAACCCCATCCACCAATGCCAATTGTCATTCCATCGGAAAGCGTTGCGACCGCTTCATCTTCGGTCATGCGCTTGTCGGTCATTTACTTCTTTCCCTTCTCAGACTTCGTTGCTCCACCCGAGCCCGCCGACTTTCCTTCAGCGACAAAGTCGTCGCGCAGTTCGTCGGCCACGCCCGAGAGATTTAATTCAAACGTGAAGCCCTGTTCGAATCGATAGGACTTCTTGACATCCCAAAGGTCGATGCCATTCAGACTTTCCTTGGCAGCACGAATCACCGTTGGTGACTTCGCCGCGATGTTGCCCGCAATTTCTCGAGCCGCTGCAAGCAGTTCATCGCGAGGAACAACGCGAGCAACCGATCCCCAAGCATGAAGTTGCTGCGCGGTTGCGTTGGCCGAGGTGTAAACCATCTCGCGCATCTTGTGTTGCGGAACGAGTCGAGACAGGTGAGTGGCTGCGCCAAGCGCGCCACGATCTACCTCGGGAAGCCCAAAGAATGCATCGTCGGAAGCGACGATGACGTCGGCATTTCCCACCAGACCAATGCCGCCACCGACACAGAATCCGGCCACCGCTGCGATAACCGGAACTTCGCACTCGTACACCGCGGCAAAGGCGTGATAGCAGCCCTTATTGGCGCCAATGAGGGCATCGAATCCATCGGTGTTCTGCATTTCCTTGATGTCGACCCCGGCGTTGAATCCCCGACCCTCAGACCGGAGAATGACCGCTCGAACGGAGCGATCGGCCCCGAGTCGGCGGATCTCATCGCCAAGCTGGAACCACTCCGCCACGGTGAGGGCGTTGACTGGCGGACAGTTCTGCACGACCTCGGCAATGCCGTCCGCTCCGATGCTCACTTCGATACCCATAGGGGATCGACGCTAGCCGGTGACCTCACAATCAGTCAGATGGAAGACGCCATCGGAGAAGCCCTGCGGGCCCGGTTGTAGGGTTCGCCCATGGCGCTCGAGATCGACCTCACAGGACGCTCTGTCCTTATTACTGGCGGAACCAAAGGCGTGGGCCGAGGCATCGCCCAGCGGTTCTCTGACGCTGGCGCGACGGTGATTGTTTGCGCCCGCCGAGAAGCGGAAACTCCCTTGCCAGCCGACTGGCATTTCATCCCCGCTGATCTCCGAGATGGCGAAGCCGCCTACGCCGCCGTCGATGCCGCATTTGCGGTGGCCGGTCGCCTCGATTGCGTCGTGAACAACGCTGGGGGCTCGCCTCCGGCCGATACGGCAGAAGCTCCCCCGAAGTTCACCCAGCGAATCGTCGAGCTCAATCTGCTCGCCCCCTATTACGTTGCGCAACGCGCCCATCACCACATGGCGAACCAGGTCGGTGGCGGTTCGATCACCAACATCGGCAGCGTCGTAGCCAATCGCCCCTCGCCCACCACTGCCGCCTACGGCGCAGCGAAGGCCGGTCTGTTGCAACTCTCCACCACACTGGCGATGGAATGGGCACCCGACATTCGTGTCAACACCATCACTGTCGGTTTGATTCTCACCGAACAAGCAGCGTTGTTCTACGGCGAAGGCGCAGTGCGCGAACGCATCGAATCAGAAATCCCCATGGGACGCTTTGCAATGCCCTCCGACGTTGGCGACGTCGCTGTCTGGCTCGCAAGCGATCTGGCCGGTTACATCACGGGTGCAGAAATCGCTGCGCATGGGGGTGGCGAACGTCCGCCCTTCCTCGGTGCCGACTGAGCCAATGACAGAACAACCGCGTCAAGACACTGCGCAGGTTCAAGCATGGCTTGAAGCAAATCTTGGCGGCACTGTCACCTCCATCTGGCGCCAGCCCCGTTGGCGTCCCGTGTGGTTTGCCGAACTCGAACACGGCGGAGTTACGCAGTCGCTCGTCATTCGCGGCGATCGCACCGATATGCCGCTGATCTTCCCGTTGCGACACGAGATGACCTTGCAAGCACTGCTACACGAACGTGAGATCCCGACACCTGCCGTACACGGCTGGATCGACGAGCCCATGGCCTATGTCATGGATCGCGTCGGCGGTCAGCAACATTTCGAAAACATCAGCGACGCTGATCGGGCGTCGGTAGTCGATGACTATCTGCAGATCCTTGCTCGTATGCATGCGCTCGATGTTGAGCCGTTTGCGGCAGCTGGCATCATGCGGGCCGAAACCCCCGAACATTCCGGCCTACTTGGACTCCGCCAATACGAAGCGGTGTACCGCTCCACCAAAAACGGCCCTGATCCATTTATGGAGTTCTGCTTGGGCTGGTTGCGTCGCAATCCCCCGCAGTCAAAGGGCCGTGAATCGGTCATCTGTTGGGATTCGGGACAATTCCACAATGCCGACGGGAAGATCGTCGCGGTTCTTGATCTTGAGATCGGACACATCGGCGACCCGATGATGGATCTCGCGGCGTGGCGTATGCGCGACACCATCGTTGGTTACGGAGACTTCCCTGCCCTCTATGCGCGCTACGAGGAACTCTCGGGCACTCAAGTCGACGTTGATGCGCTAATGCGCCACCACTTTGCCTTCACGCTTACAAACCAACTCGCGCTTGGCCAAGCGGTTCGGCGACCAAATGTCGATACTGACCTCATGACCAACATGCAGTGGTGTTATGAAACCAATCTTTTTGCCACCGAGGCATTGGGCGAGATCCTCCAGGTGGAACTGCCAACCGTCACAGAACCCGAGGTTCGCGAAGGGCGCGCATCGACCCCCGTTGAACATATGGCCACGGTACTGAAGTCCTTATCGGTTGGCGACGGCGCCATCGACGATGAATTCCTCAAATACCGACTGCGAGCACTGTTTCGAGAAGCACGTCATGCCGCGCGAGCCATCGAAATCGGCGACCAAGTAAGCACCGATGACCTCGACGACCTCCATCAACTACTTGGTTACCGATCAACCGATTGGTTTACGGGCGAGGCCGATCTTGAAGCGTTTGTGCTTGCCGATGCCGATACCGGAACCTTCGACGAAGAGCTTCTCGTCCTGTTCCATAAGCGCAACCTGCGCGCTCATCAACTGCTTGGGCCACCCGGATCAGCGATGGCTACCCATCTGCCGATCCAGACGTTCCGCTAACGATTAGGGAACTCTGACTCCGACTTCGGAATACCCGCGCACCGTGCTGGTGTGCTGACGAACGGTCTTTCCGTCAACAATCTCCCAGTTCGGAAGACGCTTCAGCGTTTCTTCTAGGGCGATGCGCCCTTCGGTTCGGGCCAATGAGGCTCCTAGGCAGAAGTGAATGCCGTAGCCGAAGGTGACGTGCTTTTTGATGTCGCGATGTATGTCGAATGCATCGGCATCTGGGAACGCGTCTGCATCGCGACCAGCGCTGCCCGTAAGGAGAAGGACCTTTGAACCCGCTGGAATTTTGGTGCCGTGGAGTTCAACGTCTTTCAGCACCCAGCGACCATTGACCGGAGACGGCGCTTCGTATCGAAGTAGTTCCTCAACGGCGTTGGGAATTAAGGACGGATCAGCAACCAACTCAGCCCGCTGATCAGGATGTTGCGCCAGAACCACAGCAGCATTACCGAGAAGACGCATGACCGTTTCGGTACCAGCGACATAGAGAAGCAACGTGAACTGCACCAATTCATCGTCGTTGAGCGACCGAAGTTCTCCATCTTCGCCGGTGACTTCTGCACCAAGTAGCACCTTGATCATGTCATCACCGAACACATCGGGATGTTCTCGGTGGCGGTGTACCAGGTCCATCAGATACTCGTGCACGCGAATTCGAGCCATAAAGGCGATGTCGTTGATCATTCCCTGTTCGGGATCGATGTGAAACATCGTGTCGATGTTTTCGCGCTGTTCTTCACGCTCACTTTCGGGAACGCCCACGAGTCGCGAGATCACCATTGACGGAACCTGTGTCGCGAAATCCTGTACATAATCGAATTCCGATCGACCGGCGAGGCCATCGAGAAGTTCAGCGCAGACGTCACGAACGTAATCATCGAGAAGCGCCATTCGACGCGGAGTGAAAGCTCGGGAGACAAGCGATCGATACATGGTGTGCTCAGGAGGATCCATGAAGATCATCTGATTGGAGCCGATCATGCCTGGCCCCATCATCTCCAGAACAGTTCCGTGCGTCGAGGAAAATGTGGCGGTGTCTTTTGAGGCTTTTTCGATATCTTCGAAGCGGCTCAGCGCCCAGAAATCGAAACGATCGTTGCGATACACCGGAGCTTCGGTACGCATGCGCTTCCAGACCGGATGCGGATTGTCGTCGATCTCGGTGTCGTACGGATCCCAGTAGATGTCAGTCATTGCCAACTCCGTTTCAGGGGCGTCCGTAGAGGAACTTCACAATCGGAGCTGCAGAGGCATACGTATCAGTCAGTCCCGCGCCAACTAGTCCGGCATCAGTAATGATCGTTTGACCGCTGATGTAGCGCGCGGCGTGGCTTCCGAGAAATGCCATCACGTCACCTTGTTCTTCCGGCGAGGACGCAGTCACGCCAATTTCTTCACGGTAATCAGATCCGAATGACAGCCAAAGTTCTTCGTTTGCGCGAGCTAGCGGCGTGTCAGTCGGACCCGGACAAATCGCGTTTATGCGAATACCGAGCTTGCCCTTGGCATAGGCCTGCGCAGCGACGTAGTAGCAAAGCGCTTGCTTGGTGAACATGTAATGGGCGTTGCTGGGATTCGCTTCCATCCAAGCAACGGCTGCATCGAAATCGGGCGTTTCGCAGAACGCACGCACGGTCTCGATATTGGCTTCCCAGCCAAGACCAGCGGCCGATGAGATCATCGTGATCGACGAACCCGCACCGAGCATTCCCTTCGCAATTAATTGATCGATCATGTGTCGATGACCAATGAAGTTGATCTTTTCGATGCCAGGGGTTCCATCGGCAACGCCAGCGCATGAGAAAAGCGCATCAATGGTGCCGCCACACTGAGCAATAGCGGCATCGATCTGGCCCTTGTCGCGAAGATCGACCACGATTGACTCAAAGCCCTCGACCGGGACGTGGTCCATCACCACGACCGCCGCACCCAGCGAAGCGACCTGGCGCGCTGCAGCAGCACCCATTCCTGTGGCTCCGCCGACGATCAGCACACGCTTTCCGTCGTAGCGAAATGACTCGTTCCCCATAACTCCCCCTCGCAAGATCACGCCGAGACCCCACGAGGACGGCGTTTTCTAACCAGTGTAAACTAGATTGAACCGAGATTCACACAGATGTGATCGGCTTGAATCGAGACCGGGCGTGGCTCGGCGCTATCGGGAAACGCAATAGGGGAAACGCAATGGGGGAAATCCAATGACCGAGCTTTGGCATGAAGAACGTCTTTATATCGATGGTCAGCTCGTAGACGCTGCAGGTGGAGCCACCTACCCCAACATCAACCCCGCCACTGAGGAACTGATCGGTGTCGCGGCCGACGCGTCGGCTGAAGATGTTGAGAAAGCGATCGCCGCCGCACGTCGCGCCTTCGACACCACCGACTGGTCGACAAATGTCGAACTTCGTCAACGTTGCCTGCGCCAACTCCACCAAGCATTCATTGACAACTTCGATGCCGTCGCTGAACTCACGATTGCCGAGGTTGGCGCACCCCGAATGCTTATGGGTGGCCCGCAACTCATGACTCCTCTGGAGTACCTCACCTATTACGCCGACATGCTTGACACATTTGAATGGTCCTACGACCTCGGCGTTTACTCAGGCATTGCTGGAACGGCTCATCGTTGGGTTGAAAAAGAAGCAATTGGAGTCGTTGCGGCAATCACTCCGTGGAATTATCCGCACCAAATCACCTTCGCGAAGTGCGCCCCGGCCCTAGCTGCGGGTTGCACCGTCATCCTTAAGGCAGCTCCCGACACTCCGTGGAGCGCTCTTGCGCTCGGGCGCTTGATCCACGATCACACCGATTTTCCTCCTGGCGTCTTCAACGTCATCACATCAGGCAACAAAACCGTTGGTGAAGTGCTCACCACATCGCCTGATGTCGACATGATTTCGTTCACCGGTTCAACTGCAACTGGGCGCCGCATTATGGAAGCGGCATCGACCACGGTGAAGAAGGTCTTTCTTGAACTCGGAGGCAAAAGTGCCCACGTCGTGCTTGACGATGTCTCCGACATGGCCTCGGCAACCGCAAGTCCATGTTTCATGGTGTGCACACATGGCGGGCAGGGTTGCGCCACCTCGACTCGCCTGCTGCTTCCTCGCAGCCGGTACGAAGAGGGAGTCGAAGCCACGGCGGCGATGCTCGGCGCACTCCCGTATGGCGATCCTCAAGATCCGGGAGTGATGACCGGTCCCATCGTCAACAAGGCCCAACTCGAACGCATCGAAGGGCTCGTCGATCGAGCTGTCGCTGCGGGCGCTCGTGTCGTTGTTGGTGGCGGTCGCCCCGAGCAATTTGAAAAGGGCTACTACTACAAGCCCACTTTGTTGGCCGATGTCACCAACGACATGGAAATCGCACAGGTCGAAATCTTTGGACCGGTTCTTGTTGCCATTGCATTTGATGGCGACAACGATGCAGTCCGCATCGCCAACGACTCGCCATACGGACTTTCTGGTGCAGTGATGAGTGACGACCGTGAGCGCGCGCTCGCGGTTGGTCGCCGCATCCGCACCGGCACCATGTCAATCAATGGTGGGTCGTGGTACGCCGTCGACGTTCCGTTCGGCGGTTACAAACAGTCTGGCGTTGGTCGTGAATCCGGCGTCTCGGGCTTCGAGGAGTACCTCGAAGAAAAGGCGCTGGCCGAACCGGCCTGATCAGGCGCGTTGGCTGCTGACCGACACAATTTCGCCGGTCATGTAAGAGCTGTAATCAGAGGCCAAAAACATCATCACGTTGGCCACTTCCCACGGCTCTGCCGCACGACCAAATGCTTCGCGCTTGGTGAGTTCAGCAAGCGTTTCTTCTGTGGTGGCTTTGGCCAGAAACGGATGCATCGCAAGGCTGGGGGCCACTGCGTTAATGCGCACGTCGTGTGGGGCCGCTTCGATCGCGGCACAGCGGGTAAGCGCCATCACGCCGGCCTTCGCTGCGGCGTAATGAGCCTGGCCTTCTTGCGCCCGCCAACCGAGAACCGATGCATTGTTCACGATGACCCCGCCGCCATTGGCGTAGAGGTACTTCATCTCGGCGCGCATACAACGGAAGGTGCCATTCAGCGTGACATCGAGAACGAGACTCCATTGATCATCAGTCATCTCGACGATCGGAACCTCTCCACCAAGGCCGGCGTTATTGATGAAAATGTCGATGCCACCGAGCGCTTCGGCTGCGCCTTTGACGAGCGCTTGCACATCGTCTTCGACGGTAACGTCGCAAGGGATACCAACAACACCAAGTTCCGCTGCCGATTCACCGCAGCGGCGCTCGTGCTTATCGGAAATGACAACTTGAGCGCCTTCTTCAATTGCACGCTTCGCCGCTTGAAACCCAATACCCGTTCCGGCTGCCGCGGTGACAAGCACCTTCTTGCCCGCGAGTAATCCGTGTCCATTGACGTAGGTAGGTGGCGTGCTCATGAGGGATTGGGCTCCTTCGGAAGGCCGAGAACACGTTCACCCAACACATTGCGCTGGATTTCGTTGCTTCCGCCATAAATGGTTTCGGATCGGGTGAACAAGAACATCTTCTGATCAAGCGTCAGTTCATAAGGGAAGCCTTCCGCAATTTGCGATTCGATGCCGCCGATATCCATGGCCAGTTCACCGAGATCGCGATGCCAGGTTCCCCAGAACAATTTGGAGATCGATGCTTCGGGACCGGGTACGCCAGAACCCATCGACCGCAACGCGTTCCACTGCATCAGTTTCAGACCCGTGTACGCATCGGCAAGACGTTGGCGCATGATCGGGTCTGATGCCGAACCCTTCTTCTTTGCCTCAGCAATGAGATTGTCGAGTTCGCGCTCGAATCCAACCTGTTGCGCAAGGGTGGAGATGCCGCGCTCGAGTGCGAGGAGATCCATAGCCACGCCCCAGCCTTTGCCGGGCTCACCAACAATCATGCTGGCGTCAGCAACTGCATCACTAAAGAAGACTTCGTTGAACTCTCCGCCACCAGTGATCTGTTCGATGATGCGAGTCTCAACACCAGGCTGGTCCATGGGCACAAGAAGAAACGACAATCCCTTATGGCGCGCTGAGCCCGCTTCGGTGCGAGCGACAACGAAACACCAGTGCGAAACGTGGGCCAGCGAGGTCCAGACTTTCTGACCATTGATGATCCACTGATCGCCATCGAGAACGGCTCGGGTTTGCACGTTGGCAAGATCGGAGCCCGCGTTCGGCTCGGAATAGCCCTGACACCAACGCTCGTCGCCATTCAGGATGGACGGAAGGAAACGCTCGCACTGTTCTTTCGTGCCGTGTTCGATAAGTGTTGGCCCGAGCAGGTTCTCACCCATGTGATTGACGCGGCCAGGGGCCTCCGCTCGCGCGTATTCCTCGGCCCAGATGATCTGTTCGCCGACCGTGGCATTGCGCCCACCAAATTCAGTGGGCCAACCCAGCCCGATCCATCCGGCGGCACCAAGAACCTTTTCCCAGCGCTCTCGGATTTCAAACCCAATTTCTTCATCGCCGGGGCCACCGCGCCCCTTAAGGGACGCGAATTCTCCGACGAGGTTTTCCGCTAGCCACTCTTTGGCGGCGGCACGAAACTCCTCGTCGGAGACGGTCGAGACATCTATGGGAAGAGCCATTGGCCCACTTTAGGACCCGATCAATCCAGCTTTAGAACTCGGGCGGCGTTGTCGTGAAGGAACTTGGGCCAAACGTTGTCGTTGAACGGCACATCATGCATTTCGGTCATGATTCGCTTCAGCGACAGACCCATCGGGAAATAGCCGGCATAGATGATCTTGTCGGCCCCACGAGTGTTGGCGTAGTCGATAATGCGCGGGTCGTAGTGCTTCGGAGCGAAGGCCGAGGTTGAGTAGTGCAGACCTGGCCACTTGAGCATGAGCTTGACCATGAGTTCGGTCCATGGCTGACAGCCGTGACGTGACACGTAGGTCAGTTCGGGGAAGTCGTACATGACCTCATCGACATGTTCAACGTGCTGGCACTGGAACTTCAGACGCGGGCCGGGAATGCCGGTGCAAACGAAGACCGGAATATCGAGTTCGCAGGCCTTCGCGTAGATCGGATACATCTTCTTGTCGTTGATCGGAACCTGTGGGAAACAACCAGCCGGGAACATGCTGATGGAACGCACACCCCAGGTCTCGTAGGCACGCACGATATTTTCGATGCCAGCCATACCGTCGTTGGGGTCAGCACCTACAGAACCAATGAATCGTCCGGGGTAGCGCTTGATCGCGTCTTCACCAGTTGCTTCGCCTTGACCTTCGCGGTGACCAACACCGACCATGCCAATTGACACGCCGCACTTGTCCATTTGATCAAGCGTGTAGCCAACCGGGTCTTCGGTTTCGCGAACTTCTTTTTCCTTATCCGGCGGAGACTTAAACATGTACTCGGCCGGAAATTCAAACTCTTCCTTGGACTGCGTGTCCTTGGTTTGTTTGGTAATGAACTCGTACTGCGCCTTCAGGTCGCGAGCCGGAAAGCCAATCATCGTGTCGATGACCGGGACGTCGGTCGGCATGGCCATTCTGTCTTCCCCCTGGAATTGGCAACGTGGAATTTGTTGACGTTGTCAATCTAGGACACTGCCCCCGCCCCGGCGAGTTACGCCGAAACGATTGAAGGAGCAGTTCTCCCCGCCCCTTCAATCAAGGATCCGCCTAAGTGATCTGTGAGAGTTAGTTCTTGCCGGCGATGCGATCGGCTGCTTCGCGCTGTTCGAAGATGAGGCGAATGAGCCAGAATCGGAAGTAGCGACGCAGTGACATAACGATGAACAGCGCGCTGCCTACGACAGCAAGCGTGAGTCCAAATGTTCCCATAGCTTGAAAGTCGGCAGTCCACGCCCCAACCTTGCTGCCTTGGATGTTGAGCCACGCGACAAGGGTGAGGATGACACCAACAAGCATCATTAACCCGCCGAGAGTGACCCAGCGACGTTCGGGATTGGCTTTACCGCCATCAATCTTCATGGAGTCGACCTCGGCCTGAAACTCCTGGAGGCGGGGCGACGGTTCTGTTGCTTCGGTTGTGCTCATGTGCTCCTCCAAGGAGTGACTAGTGAGTCGTTCCGCCGAGGTACGCCTCAGTAAGTTCTTCGGCGAT
>JAPLAE010000130.1 GCA_026393455.1 Actinomycetota bacterium | reverse complement strand
GCAAATGGGGGAGCGAGTGCCCTGAGGTCTCCGGCATTCGCAGAAGGGTATCGGTGTCTACGCTGGACCGATGGCGAACGTGCAGATCATTGAGGCCACCGATGTGACACCGGAATTGGTGGCCGCATTTGAGCGCCTCATCCCCCAGTTATCTTCCTCAAATCCGGCCCCGACTGAGACGGAACTGGCGGCAATCTGCGAGTCCGAAGCCAGCGTGTTGCTCCTCGCTGTCGATCGTGACGCGGGCGATCACATTCTCGGAAGTCTCACGCTTGCGTGGTTCCGTATCCCTACCGGCGTGCGGGCCTGGATCGAAGACGTTGTTGTTGATGAAGCAGCGCGCGGGCAGGGCGTGGGTGATCTGTTGAATCGTGCGGCGCTCGATCGTGCGCGTGAACTCGGGGCGAAAACGGTTGACCTGACGTCTCGCCCCAGTCGCGAAGCTGCGAACCGCCTGTACCAACGCATCGGTTTCGTCGCCCGCGACACAAATGTGTACCGCTTTACGTTGACGGGTTGACATCGCCCCGGCCGCCGCAAACATCTCGAGGTGACGGTCACCCGACCTCTCGGCGCTCCATCTTCGGGATCCCCGGTGTGGTGTCGTTGATCGCCCAACTGATGATCACCTTTGGTCGGATCCTGAACCGCGGTGCGCCATCGGCGCTCTCGATCGAGGCTGATCCGATGATCTTGATGCCGCGCGGAGACCATGGATCGATCGTCGCCAGATCGTCGATGACGAGTGTGGCCTGAGGGTTCTTCTGGATGTTTCGGTACCGAGCGGTGTGGGTGACGTCGAAACCTGCGCTGATGATGTCGTCGTCGTCGAGTTCGAAGATCACTGGCGCCACATCGGGTCGTCCTGCCGGTGATGCTGTCGCGAACCGCATCAGTGGCTGCGACGCCAGATACGCGATCTCTGCCTCGGTGAACACACTCACGATGCCACCTGCGGATTAGGGGCCTCGTTGAGGGGGAAGATGTCAATATCCCACCACTTCGCCATGGGGAGTGTTCGCACGGATGACTCGACATCATCGGGGCTCGATCCGAAGACCTCGAGGAAGACCGTCTGGCGGGCTGCGGTGGCAAGTCGGATCTCGCCGATGCGACCAGCCGATTGGAGCTCCGCCACCTTGGCCTGCTCCTCTGCGACGACGGTGAGGACTTCCTCCATTGAGGCGCCTGGTTTGAAGGTGGCAACCACCATGAATGCATCCATTTTGCCTGACTCCCTGCTACTCGGCTCAGTGATCAGATGATCCTCACACCTCAATAATGGTTGAGGTCAAGAACTATGCTCGGCGCATGGTCACTCGTGAGGAGTTGTTCCGGCCGTGGACGATCGGCCAGGTCGCTGAGCGCAGCGGTCTGTCGGTCTCGGCGCTCCACTTCTATGAACGTGAGGGACTCATCTTCTCGACCCGCAACGAGGGCAATCAGCGGCAGTTCGGGCGTGACACTCTCCGCCGCCTCGCGTTCATTCGGGCGGCGCAGTCGGTCGGCATCTCGCTCGCCGACATCGGCGAGGCCCTGGACCGCCTTCCACAGCGGAGGACACCCCGTGAGACTGATTGGTCGAAGTTGGCTGAGGCTTGGCGGGATCAACTCGATGCACGTCTCGAGCAACTCGAGAGGCTCCGCGACGATCTGACCACGTGCATCGGGTGCGGCTGTCTCTCCTTCGAGCGCTGCAAGTTGGTCAATCCTGCAGACCGCTTGAGTGCTGAGGGCTCCGGCGCCCGTCGCTTCGCAGTGGGGACTCCCCGATCGGAACCGTTCGTCTCCGTCGAGTGATTCCTGTGCTCTGCCGAACCACAGCACTTCTAATGAAAAAATGAAGACAAATGTGTACCGGTACACCTTTGGTTCGTAGCCGCTTGCTCGCAGGTATGGTGGGCCGATGACGTCATGGGGCGACTTCAAAGCACTCGAACCTCAAATGGCAGACCTCGTTGAACGACTGTTCGCCATCCGTCGCCATAAGACTCTTGCAACACTGCGCGTCGACGGTTCGCCGCGGATCTCAGGGATCGAGTGTGCGTTCGACGATGGAAATTTGCACTTCGGCTCGATGGACTCAGCAAGGAAATCTTCAGACATCCATCGTGATCCACGGATTGCACTTCATAGCCCGACAGTGGACCCCGTCGAGGGCGACGAAGCCGCGTGGCCCGGTGAGTCGAAGATCGCCGGGATCGCGATTTCGGCAGGACCGATTGAAGGGCCGGATGCACCTCCGGGCGAACGGTTTGTCGTTGATGTGACCGAGGTGGTTGTTATCCACCTCAATGAAGATGCGACCAAACTCGTCGTCGAATGGTGGACACCCGATGGAGGCCGCCAGATTGCTGAACGAACCTGAATATGGCGCCTTTGAGTATCGCCATCTGCTTTCCAGGTGTCGAGCCGGTCTAGATTCCTCCTCAAATAAATTGCCGCGGCCATTTAGGATCCGATGGTTCGCTTCGAACTCCCGTGAGATACTTCTCCGGGGGTTAGGCGATGATTCAACTTTCAAGGCTATGGATGTTCCGAGGTCGGCGGCGGTTCGCGGTGGCGATTGCACTCGTTGTCGCCCTGGGCGCGATGTTGATCGCTGGCGATCTGGCGGGAGCGGGTCCGATTTCTCCCACAGCTGGGGGTGCAGCAATCGTTGCCTCACCCTCGACCGGACTCATCGACGGTCAGACCATCGCGGTGACCGGCACAGGATTCCCAGCGTCGGCTTACGTCGCCATCATCCAATGTCACGAAGGTTCGATCACTTCGAGCGGTTGCGACATGCGCACGCTTGGGTACTTCACCGCCGGGACGGACGGTTCGATCGCGACAGCGACGATGGTCCGCTCGAACATCTCCACCGCGGACGGATCATTTGACTGTTCCGCACCGGACTCGTGTCACCTCGGAGTTGGAGTCGTCCCCGATGGAATTCCGTCAGCTACCGCTCCCATCTAGGTCGCGCCGTTCTCTTTCACTCTCCCGACCATGTCTGACCCGAGTGATCTCAGTTGCTCAAGCCCCTATCGCCCCTACAGCCATCGCCTCACCTCCGACCCGGTCAACCAGACACCACCGGGAATCTCAGGCGATGTGCGACCTTTCACCGAGACGGGAGCAACGATCGACGCCGTGCGCTCAGGTGCAGCCGTTGAGTTGACGGCGATGCTCGATGGGACCGCTCGCAAGTTCACGACTGCCCCCTATGAGCTCGGCGGGAACTACGACAGGACTCCGTCCGGAGCGAGAACTCCGGTCGGGAGGATCGACATCGTGCGCTCTTCGAGCGGAGCCGTATTCGTCACCTTGTCGCAAGCTGCGAGCGGCGCGTACACACAGGTCGGCTGGCGATTCGATGACCCCTGCGACTCGCTGATCGCGTCGAACTTCACTGGCTAAGTGTTTTCAGTGTCGCTGCACTGCTCCGGGCCGAAGATCCACTTCCCGATTTCTAATCAGGAAATGAATACGAATGTGTATCGGTACAGCTTTGATTCCTGAGGCGCTCGTCGTTGGGTCATTCGGCCATGGCTCTGATTCGTTCCCTTCTCGTATGATGGGGCGATGGAACTCACAGCGGCGATCACTCACGAAGGAAGTCTCTTCGTTGCGCGCTGTCTTGAAGTTGATGTGACGAGTCAGGGCGGGTCGATGGATGACGCTCTCGCGAACCTTAAAGAAGCGCTTGGGCTCTTCTTCGAGGACGAGAATGAACCATTTGATCTGAGCCACCCGGTCGTCACGACGTTCCAACTTTCTGCGTGAACCCACCGCTACCGGTCGTCAGTGGAGCTGATGTGATCAAGGCACTCGTCGGCGTGGGCTTCGTCGAAGTCAGTCAGCGCGGTAGCCACGTAAAGCTTCGCAATCGTGATGCCACGGTCATCGTTCCGATGCACAAGGAACTGGCGTTCGGGACGCTTCGTTCGATCATCCGCCAGTCGGAAATATCAGTCGAAGAGTTCCTCGAATTTCTGTAGCTGGATAGCGCTGCTCCGCACCAGAGCAGCGAGCGCGAGTGTTGCGATGAGGGCCACCGCCAGCACGAATGATCCCGCGCCGATCGAAGCCGGCGCATCTGTGGCTGCTGCGACGAAAGTGATCGGGACCAGAAGCAGAAGCGCGACCGCTGCGACTCGCGGACGGAACCAACCGACGACGGCGAGCACAAGGAGCGAACCGACGGCGAACGCAGCGAAACCGGGAGCGAGATTCAAGTGCAGGAGGTCGAGCCGGAAGTCGGCGTGAACCTGATCGAAGTACGCAGCACTGATCGCAGCGTTCGACGGGGCGTGCAGGAGCGCGTCGACACGCAGCATGAGTCCGACGCCGACAATTGTCCCCGCAGCGGCTGCGCCGGTTCGAGCGGGGAGTGACGTCGAACGTGCCCAGCCTCCGAGCGCGAGCAGCACCCCGACGACCAATACCGAGGTGCTGAGCGAGCCGGTAGAGATTGGTGCCCCTTTGTCGACGACCGAGCCGAATTGCAGTGAGAGGTTCGTCGGGGAGCCGAGGCGCGGAACTTCACTGGGCAGGTTCAACGCGTAGACGTAAGCCGCAAGACACGCGCCAACACCTCCGAGCCACGCGACTCGAGCGAGGGCCCTCGGAAGGAACAAGGTGCCTGCCGCCGATAGGAGGACCGCGACCCAGACGACCTTCGGCCATGGATGGGTGAGGGTGGGGCCACCCCAATCCTGTGAGCGGGTGAGCAGGGCGATCGAGAGCCCGATGCAGGAGATGAGCGACACGAGCGAACTCACTCTGACCGCAGCGCGGAGGTCCTCGATGGTCGCTGCACCGATTCGCTGCGCCAGCCCGTTGCGAACGAGGTCGACGTCGCCACCGAGCCTCTCGATCGGGGTCTGCTCGGAGCGTTGTTCGAGGAGCGTGTCGAGCATCTCTTCCTCGTGCCGGTCGCGAAATGTCGAGGAGAAGCTGCGCAGGAGAATGCGGAGACGGCGCTGCGAGTTCATGCGAATGCTGTCCCGAGTGAAGGACGAATCCTGGTCGGCGAGGTGCGTCTTGATCTCTTCGTACCGAGTCGTGCGCGGGCGACATCGGCCATGGTGGTGACTTCCTCGACGGCCGCCATCAACTGTCCGCGACCGTCGTCGGTGATTCGGTAGTAGCGGCGAAGTCGACCATCGACGGTCTCCTCGCTATCGATCTCGATGTACCCGTCGGTTTCGAGTCGGTCGATTGTTCGGTACAGCGCACCGACTTGGGGGCACGTGGTTCCCTCGGAGAGGGTCTCGATCTCCTTGAGCAGGCCGTAACCATGCTGCGGGCCGCTCGTGAGCACGGTCAGGACCCAGAATGACTGCGTATTGATATTCACAAAATGTGAGTATCGCGCGGGATCGAGCACCGCGCAAGGGCATCTTGTTTCGGGAACACCGGTCTGATCAATGGGCGCTGCAAGAGTCGCTTCATTTCTAATCAGAAAATGTAGACAAATGTGTACCGATACAGCCTCGATTCCTGAACTCCGCTTCGTCGGGCCATTTGACTATGGCCCTGGTAGAGCCCTTCCTCGTATGATTGAGAAATGGAACTCACAGCCGCGATCACTCACGAAGGCGATTTCTTCGTTGCGCGCTGTCTTGAAGTTGATATGACGAGTCAGGGCAGTTCGATGGATGACGCTCTCGCGAACCTCAAAGAGGCCCTCGGGCTCTTCTTCGAGGACGAGAACGAGCCTTTCGATCTCAGCCATCCGATCGTCACCACATTCCAAATCTCTGCTTGAATCCGCCTCTTCCCGTTGTAAGCGGGGCCGAGGTTGTCAAGGCACTCATCACTGCTGGTTTCTTCGAGGTCAGCCAACGGGGAAGCCACCGAAAGCTCCGTCACAGCGATGCCACGGTCATCGTCCCGATGCACAAGGAGCTCGCGTCCGGAACGCTTCGCTCAATCATCCGCCAATCGGGGATGTCAGTTGAAGAGTTCCTCGCGCTTCTGTAGTCGGCGGTGCATGGATCGCGAATTCAACCGACTGGACTCAATCGTTCATGCAACAATCAACCGTGTGGCTGGAGAAGTTTTGATCCCGAGTTCGATTCCGAATCTCTCTGCATTCGTCTCGTCCACGGTCGGTCGTGTGGGCGAAGTTCACTACGGAGAAAGTGTCAAGTGCGTTCGCAGCCCGGTGCCCGTCGCGAATGGATTCGTGAATGCTGCATTCGTCCTCGACAGCGTCGTTCCTCGTTTGGCGTCGATTGCTGAGGCGGTTGCATTCTTTGGCGAGACGGGATCGCCGTTCGTGATTTGGGTGCCTGAAGAGGACGACGAACTCGGTGCTGCGGCTGAACAGTCGGGTGGAGTCGTGGATCACGATCCGTCGCCCGATATGTGGATCTCCGAACCGATCACAGCGGAGAGTTCATTCGAGATACGGGTCGCATTGGGTCCAGAGGAATTCGCGCTCTGCGCTCGCTTGTGCGAGGCGGCCTACGAAATCGATGGAATGGCTTGGCTCATGGAGCATCACAACATGCTTGAGGCTCCTGGCGTGACCTGGGTGGTCGCGTGGGATGGCGACGAGCCTGTAGGTGCCGGTTGCGCGTTCCTAGAAGGGGTTGTGGGTGGCATCTATTACGTCTCGACGCCACCAACGAGCGCGCGACGAGGAGTGGCGGGCTCTGTTACGAGCTGGCTCACCAATCTGATGCTCGGACAGGGCGCGCACTCAGTCGTTCTTCAAGCGAGTGCTGCCGGTTATCCCGTGTATCAGCGACTTGGCTTCGACACTCGCGGACAATTGACTCGATATCGGTTCGAGTCGCCTGATTTCTAATCAGAAAATAGATACAAATGTGTACCGATATGACTTGGAGTCCTAAGTCCCGCGTGATCGGGCCATTCGTCCGTGGTCTTGAGACGGTCCCTCGTTGAACTTTTGGCGGGACGGGTTGCAACTGGACTTCCCCTGACTAGAATTCTGGTCATGTCAGATGTTCTTCCTCTCGCCGAAGTCAAAGCCAAGTTCTCGGAAATGGTGGATCGAGTGGAGCAACAGCATGAACGGATCACGGTCACGCGCAATGGGCGTCCAGCAGCGGTGCTGATGAGCGCCGAGGAACTCGCCACACTCGAGGACACGCTGGAACTGCTGTCCGACCCAGCGGCAATGGCCGAGATCCAAGAAGCGCGTCTCGAAGTCAGAGCCGGCAGGACCGTCTCCGCTGATGAGTTGCGCGCGAAATATCTGAGCGAGTGACGGACGAGGTTTGGAGTTTGCGAGTTGCAGCGTCCGCTGAACGACAACTCGCTCGACTCCCAGAACGCATTGCTGCTGCAGTCGTCGAGTTCTTGCTCGGGCCTTTGTGCGAGAACCCGCGCCAAGTTGGACATCCGCTTCAGCGAGAATTCGCCGGACTCGGGTCGGCTCGACGCGGGGCGTACCGAGTCATTTACGAGATCGAAGACGACGACAGGACGATCGACGTCCTGCGTATTGAACATCGATCCGACGTCTATCGACCGCGATAGTGCGTTGATCCGTTTCTAAAGTAGACATGACTACGAGTTTCCCTAGAGAAAGTCCAGGCTTTTCTATGTGCACCAACTTCAAACATCCGGTAGCAAAAGACGGCACAGTTTGTGTTGGTCGCACAATGGAATTTCCTGACGTGTTGCCTTGGGAACTCGGAGTGCTCGCCAGTGACCACGAGGGGAAGAGCGAGAGCAGTTCGAATGGCAAGACGTGGACCGCCAAATACGGCATTGTCGGAGTTTCTGGATTTGGCAAACCGTGGTTTGCCGATGCGATGAACAACGCAGGCCTTTCTGGTCATCTCCTCTACATGCCAGATCACGCGACCTACTACGCGGCGAAGAACGACGGAACCGATATCGGCATTCTCGAAGGCCTCGCGTTCATTCTCGGAACCTGCTCGAACACAACTGAAGCAAAAGCGGCGCTCGCTACTTGCAACTTCGTGAACTGGGTTCCGAAGGAAGTTCCGGTTCCGCTTCCGCTTCACATCATTCTTCACGACAAAGATTCTTGTGTCGTCGCCGAGTTTCATCCCGATGGCATGGTCGTCTCTGACAATCCGGTTCAGGTTGCGACCAATGCGCCGTATCTCGATTGGCATCTCACGAACGTCGCCAACTACCTGAGCCTCTCGGCGGAAAACCCAAAGCCCGTCAATATTGGTGGAACGACGTTTGCCGCTTCGGGACAGGGCCAGGGTTTCCGTGGTCTTCCCGCCGATGAGTATTCACCGTCGCGCTTCATTCGAGTGCTGGCCAATGTCCAATTCGCGCAGCAACCTGCAGACCAGAAGGCAGCAGAGATGGATGCCGTGCGAATTCTTCATGGGTTTGATCTCGTGCCCGGAGTGGTCATGGAAGAAACACCGAATGGCCTCATGCCATTGCTGACGATGTGGTCGACTGTTTCGAATCTCACCGGCAATCGCTACATCTACAACACCATCGGCGATCCCCAGTGGTACGCGATCGATCTCGCGAAAACCGATTTCTCGAAGTCACGCTCGATGCCGTTCACCACAACGGGTGGATTCGTCGACCTCACTGTTTGATCAGTGGGCAATCGCCGCTGAGAGTGTTAGCGAGGTTCAAGCACTAAGACGGGGATGACGCGAGTGGTTGCCGCTTCGTACTCTGCAAACACAGGGCTCGCCGTCTTCTGACGATCAAACAGTTCATCGCGTTCAGCACCGGTTGCTTCGCGAACATGAACCGGCACGATGTCGGCTCCAAGTTCGATCTGCGTATCAGGGTTAGCGATGAGGTTGTGATACCAGTCGGGGTTGGTCGGCTGGCCACCCTTTGAAGCGAAGATGACGACATCGTCACCATTGGGGAGATACACGAGTGGTGCATGACGCACAATGCCGCTCTTTGCGCCGACGTGGTGAACGATTGTCATTGGCCGGCCTTTGAAGTGGCCGCCCACGTTTCCGGCATTGGCGCGGAACTCATCCATGATCTGCTGGTTGAAATCGTTCAGTTCGTCATTCATGGTGCGCACGGTATCTCTTTCTTCCGGTCGACCAAATGCCACGTCATATGGATTCAATGCCCATCGACGGCATACTTCTCGTTATGACAGCTGAACTGGATGCAGCCCGGTACATCGCCTTTGTTTCGTTTCGAAAGGATGGAACCCCGGTTTCGACTGCCGTATGGGTGGTTCCGTTTGAAGACGGCTACGCCTTCACGACTGACCCCGATTCGTGGAAAATCAAGCGCATCCTGAAAAATCCCGCCGTGACGATTCAGGCGAGCAACGTTCGGGGCCGGCCAAAGCGAGGTTCGGTGGCGGTTGCTGGACACGCCGAAGTCCTAGATCCGGACGCGGTGGCGAGGGTGCGCGAAGCGGTGCGGGGAAAGTACCGGATCATGTACCGCCTACTCATCGAGCGAAGTGACAAGAAAACTGCGAAGCAAGCTGGTTCGGCAACGGCTGGGACCGCAGCCATCAAAGTTGTTCTCGAGGGCTGATCTGCCCTTCTGAAAAGGGTCCAAAATCATGCGACTCGGGTCCTTGGACCGGGCCAAGTGTGGGTCGCATACTGTGGGCGTGTACGCAGCCGGGCCCATGGGCCCCAATCACCACCGAGGAACATCTGCCATGTCACCGAGCATCGAAGAGGCCCGTCAAAAGTACGCCGCTGAACGCGAGAAGCGACTCCGGTCTGACGGCACTGCTCAGTACTCAGCACTCGCAGGCATGTACGAAGAATTCAATCGCGATCCTTATGTCGAACCGGGCTTCACACGTGAGCCGGAGATTGCCGACGTTGACGCTGTCATTGTTGGCGGCGGTTTCGGCGGAATGCTTGAAGCAGCGAATCTTCGCAAGCTCGGCGTTGACAACTTCCGCATCATCGAAAAGGGCGGCGACTTCGGCGGCACCTGGTACTGGAATCGTTACCCGGGCGCGATGTGTGACGTTGAGTCTTACGTGTACTTGCCAATGCTCGAAGAAACCGGCTTCATGCCGACCAACCGTTACGCGCTTGCGCCTGAGATTTTTGCGTACTGCCAGCAACTTGGTCGTCGCTTCGACATGTACGAGAACGCGCTTTTCCAGACCGAAATCAAGGACATGGTCTGGAATGAAAAGACCGAGCGATGGACCGTCACCACAACGCGTGACGATGTGCTTTCAACGAAGTTCATCGTCGTTGCCGGCGGCGTACTTCACAAGGCGAAGCTCCCCGGTATTCCTGGAATCGAGAACTATAAGGGCAAGTCATTCCACACGAGTCGTTGGGATTACGAGTTCACCGGCGGCAGCCCGTCAGAGCTCATGGACAAACTGAAGGGCAAGCGCGTCGGCATCATCGGAACCGGCGCAACTGCAGTGCAGGTTGTTCCCCGACTTGCTGAAGCGGCCGAGGAACTCTTTGTGTTCCAGCGCACGCCAGCATTCGTTGGATATCGCGGACAGGCACCGACCGACGAGAATTGGTTCAAGAGCTTGAAGCCAGGTTGGCAGGGCGAGCGCATCAAGAACTTCACTCGAGCAGTGTGTGGCCAGCAGCCTGAAGAGAACATGGTTGGCGACGAGTGGACCAACGTGATGTGGACCGACACCACCAAGTACACCGAAGATCCTGCCGAAGCTGCAGAGCTTGAACGAATTGACTTCGAAATCATGGAAGCCGTTCGTGCGCGAATCGGTGAATCAGTTGACGATCCGGAAACTGCAGAAAAGCTCAAGCCT
>JAPLAE010000129.1 GCA_026393455.1 Actinomycetota bacterium | reverse complement strand
GGTGATTGGGACACAATCGGCGGTTTGATGTTTCACCTGCTCGGTCACGTACCGTTCGAGGGTGAGAGCACTACACAAGGCGAGTTTCGCCTTCGTGCAGAACAGGTGAAGGGACGTCGAATCGGCATGGTGAGGATCGAGCGGTTGACTCAGTGAAATCTGGTTTCGTGTCCATCGTTGGCCGTCCGAATGTGGGCAAGTCGACACTTCTCAATGCAATTCTCGGGCAGAAGGTGGCTATTACTTCTGACAAGCCGCAAACCACCCGTTCGCAAATTCGTGGGGTGTTGAATCGACCAGACACGCAGATCGTGTTCGTCGATACTCCGGGTATTCATCGTCCGCGCACTTTGTTGGGCGAACGGTTGAACAAGACCGCCTCAGAAATGACTAGCGGCGTCGATGTTGTCTGCCTCGTTGTTGACGCGACCGCGCCGATCGGGCCCGGCGATCGCTTCGTGGCCGAGAAGGTTCCCGCCAACGCGATCGTTGTTGTGAACAAGACCGATATCGCTTCCCCCGACGACGTTGTTGCGCAGTTGGCACGCGCCGCCGAACAGATCGATGTGTCGGCCTACTTCCCAGTTTCCGCGGTTACGGGCGCAGGAGTCGACAAGTTGGTGGCAGAAATCGTGTCGCGTCTTCCCGAAGGCCCACTTTGGTATCCCGACGACATGGTCACCGACGTTCCTGAAGCGTTCTGGGTTGCTGAACTTGTTCGAGAGCAATTGCTTGCCGTCACAAACGATGAACTTCCGCATTCGATTGCGACTCGAGTCGTTGAATGGGAATGGCCACGCATCCGTTGCGAGATTCTCGTTGAACGCGAATCACAAAAGGGCATCGTGATTGGTCACAAAGGCTCGGTGCTCAAACAGGTCGGTATCGCTGTTCGCGAACAGTTGCCCGAAGGTGCGTATTTAGAACTGTTTGTGAAAGTCGACAAGGACTGGCAGCGAAAAGCTGGCGCCCTCGACCGTTTGGGGTTCTAAGCGCCTGTTATTCGCGTTCCTTAAGACTGGCGAGATAGGTCTCGACCTCGGCGCGATCCTTCGTCCGCTTCATGGGCGGCAGCGAGTTCACGAAATCCCAGCGGTAATTAGCGCTTGCCATGCGTGGATCGAAAACGGCGACGACGCCCCGGTCGCTCGTGCTGCGAATCAACCGGCCGGCGCCTTGGGCAAGAAGGGTCGTGGCTCGGGGAATATCGACGACCTTGAACGCATCGGCTCGAGCTCGTTCGCGTCGGGCTTGAAGTAACGGATCATCAGGGCGGGGAAATGGAAGCCGATCGATGGTGACGAGGCTGAGCGTTGCGCCAGGAACATCGACGCCTTGCCAGAAACCCATTGTTGCGAACAGACACGACTCGGGATCATCAGTGAATCGCTCGATGAGTGCGGGCTTCGGGTAATCGTCCTGACCAAGGATGGGAACGTCCACTCGTTCTCGCAGTGCTTCGACGGCGAGGTTCAGCGCCCGGTAACTCGTAAACAGCGCCATAGTGCGACCGCCAGCCGCGTTAATGAGCGCTTCGAGTTCATCGTGCATCGATTCATCGAAGGTTGCACTGCGGGGATCGGGCATATGTGCAGCGCAATAGAGAAGTGCTTGTTCTGGATAGTCGAACGGACTGCCCACATCGACACGTTCGAATCGCTCTTCCGGGATTCCAAGCTGAACTGGTAGCGCGGCAGGCAAGGTTGCGCTGGTGAGAACAGCGGTGGTTTGGGTCCAGAGCATTTCATCGAGAAGTTCGCCAACGTCGATCGGTGCAATACGAAGTACGGGGAACTCTTCGCTGCCTTCGACCCAGGCCACCTCGCTGGTTTTGATCTCTTGCAGCGAATTGATGTCGTCGATAAGTGATGTGGCCGCTTGCATCGCGCGTTGTTTGCGCGCTCCGACATCGCCTTTGCTGTCATCGGGAATGACTCGAAGTGCACTCATTGCTTTGTCGACACGACCTCGAGCGAGAGTGAGGACGCGCGCAGGTTCGCCATCGATCTGACCGCGAATACGTCGGCCGCGT
>JAPLAE010000092.1 GCA_026393455.1 Actinomycetota bacterium | reverse complement strand
TCCGAACCCCGTGTGGCCGCGCCCATACGGGCTCGCTACTGTCTGCTCATTCCCAAAAGGGACACGCGGGTGTAGTTCAGAGGCAGAACATCAGCTTCCCAAGCTGAGAACGCGGGTTCGATTCCCGTCACCCGCTCTCACCCTCTCCCAGCACAACTAGCAGGGAGAATGAAATGGAACAGACGTTCCGCCAGACAGCAGATTCCCGCAGCAACTGGGATCTTGTTCGTGACTATTTGGACTGGTGCGCTGACGTGCGCCACCGTTCGCTCACAACTGTCAAGACCTACGCCGACTGTCTCGGTGCCTGGCTAAAGCACATCGGGACTTCAGACATCCGCACGATTAGCCGATCTGAAATGGAATCATTCGTGACTCGTGTCCGAGTTCGCCGAGGACATGGGCTCATCGGCAAACCCGCCACACAACGCAAAGACGTGGCGGCATTAAGGGCCTTCTACAAATGGCTCGAAGAAGAAGCTGAGGTTCACGTATCGCCTGCACGCGCGCTCCACGGACCTGTCGTGCACAACGTGAATCCAAAACCAATTCCAGACACTGACTGGGCCGAACTGTGGGACTCAGAAATGAGTCCGCAGTTACGCGCAGCACTCGGACTTGGCTTCTTCTGTGGACTTAGACGACAAGAAATCTTCTCTCTCACATCAGCACAAATATCTGTTTCCAAAGTCAATGACATGACTAGAAAAGGCGGCGGCAAACACACGCTCCCGTGGCGCGAGATGTACGAGATTCTCGTCGAATGGAATCCTGCACTCGATCACCAAGGACGATTCCCTGAGGCCCTCAGAGTCGCCTCTAGGGCGTCTCAAGGGCTACTGCTTGCACCATGGCCCACTGATCCTCAAACACTTAATAAGCGAATGCTGAAGTTGTGTCAGTCAATCAATTCAAAGTCATACACACCGCATCAGTTACGCCATAGCGCTGCCACGAACTTGCTACGAGCAGGTGTTCCCTTGCACATGGTGTCGGCGCTGCTGAACCACAGCAGCCCGACGATCACTATGCGCTATGTAAAAGCGACGGGCGACGAACTCGCAGAATGGAGACGACAGCGGGGACTGTGAACCAACTAAGTTTCATCAGAGGCGCGTAAGTAACTCATGGTTGAAATTCCTAGGCGGGAGCCCAATTGAGCGATCACTATCGATCCACCGATGACTGGCGTGGGATCCATTACACGACCTATCTGCTTCTTCGAGTTTTGGAACTGATCTTCTGGACTCTGGGAGCAATCGGCATTGTGGCTGCAATCGTCGCTGCGATGCAGACCGAGAAATTATCTGACTATTTGTACAAGACGTCACACCCACACCTCGGGTGGGGTATTTCAACAGCGATTACAACATTGATTGTCACGCTCATTCTTGTCATCGGCACGCGATTGCTCGCAGCATTCACGCTTCGCCGTTCAATCGACGGCTTCGAAGAAGCCCTCGAGGACTAGATCAAGGCCCGAAGAAACGGCAGTTTCTATTTTTGTATTTTCGCAAATAGCGAAATGAAAGGGGAGTGAAAATGATCCATATCGATTCTCATCAGACTTCAATTTCCAATAGTGCAGTTTCAAAGCGGTCGAAGGCACTCAAATTATTGGGGGTCCTAGCTCTGCTTAGTTTCGTCGCCACAGTTTCACTTGCCTGCTCTGGCGGGGCTGCAAAATCCGAGGGAGCCACTACAGCAAGTAGTGGCTCGACCTCAGATGGCGTCACTACTTCAACCGTTACTTCAGTTGGCGATGTCGTTACTGACCAACAAACGACTCCGACTTCCGTTTCTTCAGCACAAGGTTCACAGTCCAAAACAGGAGACAGCCGCAACGGAACACCCACCACTCAAGCAGCACGAACAATTCCTAACCCTCAGTCACCAGCTCCAACTTCACCCCCAGTCATTACGACTCCACCAACCACAGCGTATGTATGTGTCCCTAATTGGGATCAGATCTCACGGCTTAACAGCGACTTCTCTTACAGCCAAAGCCAATACTCGGCTGCGGTTGGAGACCTCATGCGTCGTGGTCTCGGTCGCTCAGGAATGATGGTGACGCTTCAGGCTACGGCTGCTGATAATCAAGCGGAGTACAACCGAGCACTTTCGGCCCTGAATAGCTGCCAATCCACGAGTTGGTATTTCTTCTCCTACTAGAGATCTCCAGTCAACCCTCAACAGCTACTGGGCGAGAAATTCGCAGTTGCCCAATCCGATGCCCAACATCGGGGCATCCGATTTCAAAATACTCACGCGTTGCCGATGAACCCTTTTAATAATCACTGTGGTGTGGCCACCCCCGCATCCCCCCGCCAACAGCGACGGGTGGGCTGGATCGCTTTGTTCGAGCAACCACTCGACATCAACAATCTTGGTGACTGCCTGTCGGGAACAGAACCAACGTTCTGTTCTCCAAACCTTCTCCCAGCACATGAGAAGCCGCTCCTGCCAATAGCGCTCGAACATATGATCCTCACATGGCGAGAAAATTGGCGGCCTTGGGAATACTTGTAGTTGCAGTTCTTGCGATCTTGAGCAGTTACGCAAGTGCTCATCCTGGCAATACCGATTCAAAAGGCGGACATACGTGCAGAACCAATTGTCCAAGTTGGGGTCTCGGCTATGGCGAGTACCACTTTCATGGCGGAGGATCGCCATCACCATCATTCTCAATTCCGACTACAACTTGGCGTCGGAGCACAACAACGTTTCGATCAAGTACCGCAACGACTTTGAAAACAAATTCAACAAGCTCTAGCGAAGAAGAGCCCGACTACACCATCTGGTGGGTGCTCGGCGCGGGAGCAATTGCTCTTGGCATCTATTTCTGGGTTCAACACGAAGAGTGACCTCTCGAACACAGAAACAGAACTCTCTCAACCTGTTGAGAATGATCTCGAGATCCAATCGAGTCGCCAAGTGCTAAATTGACAACTACCAGGTGCCCCCGAATGCGCCTGATCCAGACTGAATCCTGATTGATTCCAACTCTTCAGGAAAACGTCGTCAGCGACAACGGACGCCTAGAGAAACGGGCGACCGCAACTAGCAGTCCCCTTTATATAAGCCGTGGCGGGACACTTTCGACCTCTATGTAGAGATTCATCTACAGGAGGCCCCATTGACAGCACAGTCCGTGGCAAGCGCCGTGGAGACAGCCATCTATCCGATGCCCGTTCTTCCAACACACCACCAACGCCGACTCATACGTGAGTCGGCTGGACTCAGCATCAATGCCCTAGCTCGTGTCGTCGGAACCACTCGATTCAGCGTTCGTAACTGGGAATCAGGTGTCACTGAACCTTCAGCGCGCTTTGACTTGACGTACCGACGCGCGTTGGCGGCCATGCAGGCCGCCTGAACTTTCTATCTTTTCGATTCTGCGGCCCGACAGTGTGAGCTGTCGGGCCGCCACCAGTAAACGAGGACGCAATCCATGAATACCAGCGACTATCGGTCTGCACCCAAGGCAGACCTCACCCGTCAGGCGTTGAAGCGAGAGACGATTCCGAGCAAAACGCGAGGAAGAGTCCACCAGCCACAGCAAGAAGCAATGAGCAGCGAGGACCTTGAAGTTCCGAGCGATAAGTATCAGTTCGCTTCGAAACCTGTGCCAGGTGACTCAGCTCACAGCTACCAAGTCGGCCCCAATCATGGGGCCGCATTCGCTATCCCTCGGCTCGCTCTTTCAGAGCTCACTGATCCCTTTCAGCAGAAAAAAGCTTCCTTCACTTTTTTAGCAGAGACTGTCCCGCCTATGCCTAAAAAGCCAAGGGAAATAAAGGATCCAAGGAATGCACGCACTCGGGAACTGAGTCAGTTCGATCTAGTGCTTGATGAGCGCGAGACATTCCAAACGCAGCGCAATGATGCTCGATTCGAAGGGCTTATGTGGTCTCTCGGCAGCCCTACACGCCGTCAGGATCGGGATCTCACACGCAGCGAACTTCTGCCTGGCAAGTTGGTCGCTGAAATCGTCGAGTGGCTTGCTCGGTCGCATGTTGGGCGTAACCAAAGCCAGGTGGATCGTTGGCGTCGGCTACTCACTCGCGCCGCAAGAAACAACGGAGAAGGCTTCGGCTACTTCGAATGGGGAGGAGGAACTCGATCTTTAGCAAACGCGCTCTCAGTATCCCAGAAATCAATTAGTCGTTCCATAAAGACATGGACTGACCGTGGCCTCGTTCGCCCATTCTGGAGCCATGGGCAAGGTGGCAGGAACCTTGTCGGGCTGCATATCCCCGCACTCACTGAATGGTTGATCTGGCTTTCAAGAAGTCGCTACGAAGCCTTGTACGGCCGAGGTCCGCATCCAACAATTTTTCAGGTCACCGAAGTTATGCGATTGGCAATTGCATGTGGTTCGCCAGTGCCGCCCTCACTTGGGAGTCGCGACAAAACTGCTCAGCTAATCGTTGCCCTCAAATCGGAATCGATGCACCTCAAAGAAAAAACACCAAGGAAGTATCGGCGTTTTCGGCGAGACGAGATGAAGCTAGAAGAGAGATAGAAACCGAGAGCGCACACCAAAACCGATCAGATACGCATGGACGCAGCCACCCAAAACGTGCAATCCCGAATCACTTTTCGCAAGCCACTCCGTCGCCGTCTCGGTCAAGTGAAGACGAGTACCCAGGCTGTCCCCGATAAAGGGGTGCAGCACCTGCTGCCTTCACCGCTGCACAGTTTGCGTAAGAAACCGACGGTGCTGGTGCTGGTGCAATCGTTGTGGCAGGTCGAACTGTTGTTGTGGTGACTTGTATTGAGGTCGTTGTAGTTGTGGTGACTTGTATTGAGGTCGTTGTAGTTGTGGGTCGTGTGGTGGAGGTTGTCGAGCTAACTGTGGTTTCTGATTTCTGTTTCTCGTTGTTTGAGTCTGTTGATTTTCCACCTGTTGCAACCGATAGGACCAGTAACAACATCCAAACCCCACCGACTGCGGCCGTGATGATCCACTTAGCCTTGGTCGTCCACGCCTTGTTCATCCACACCAGAGCCAAACCAATTGGTGCGCAACACAGAAGCGCAAGAACAACTACAGCAACATTGAAATACCAAGGGGGAACAGTGCTGCCACCAGAAGGAGGCATCGGATTTCCACTTGGGGGTGGCGGGGCGCCCTCTTCCCCAAAACCATTTGTTGAATCCGCCATATGAGTTCCCACCTAAATCCAATTATTCCGAGAGAACACAAAGGCTACCAGTGGACGGTAAGAGCAAGCCTTTGATGACAAGCGGGTGTAGTTCAGAGGCAGAACATCAGCTGTTCAACGGGCACCTACGTGAAATCGAGAATCGATTTCACGTCTCTCTACCGTTGACCCAAGCCCCATCTTGCGCTAGCAAGTGGGCACGTCACCCGCTCGGACAAAACGACCTCCCCATCCGGGAGGTCGTTTTCGTTCGAGGGAATGTTGCAGGCGGGAATCGGGAGGAGGCTCCGCAAGGAGCCGACGGCTCCCGTCACCCGCTCTCACCCTCTCCCAGCCTGACGAGCATCTGGACCTATCTTTGTTAGCGGACAACATCGTCCTCGTCACTAGGAGAAGGTTATGAAGAACCGTTTTGTCATGGCATCGATCGCCGCACTCTGCGTCGGCGGCCTTGCAGTTGCGGGATGCAACTCATCCAAGAAGGAGTCATCCTCGACAACAACTGCCGCGCCGACCACCACCGCTGCAAAAGCCACGTCGTCGACGGTTGGAAACGTGCTTCCGCCAATCATCATCACGCCGCAAATGGCGAACGCCAATCAAGGCGGCACTCAGCCGGTTCCCACCATCAAGGTCGGTGACACCGTCGTGTTCAACATGGGAACCATCACAAAAGGCGTCACTATCGCAATCGCTCCCAACACCAACCCGTCGGTCTTCGAAGTGACATCGAAGGGATCGAATGACGGCACGGTGTCAATGAACGCTGGTGGCAAAGCAATCGCCGCCGGTACGACCCAGGTGAGTCTCGGTGCAGGCGGCGCCGGCGTCGAAAACTTCCTTGGTACCTACACCCTTGTCATCACCAAGTAATCAACTCCACTCTCGCTGAAATGGTGCCGCCCTTCGGGGCGGCACCCTTCGTTTTTGTGACCTAACCGCCCGGTTCCGTGCTACAAAACACCGACTATCAAAAGGGGAGAATCCAATGATCCGACTGAGTGTGCTGTACCCGAAAACCGAAGGCGCAACCTTCGACCATGACTACTACCGCGACAGCCATGTGCCGCTCGCACTCAAGACCTGGGGCCTTGCCTCAGCAGAAATCGACAAGGGCATTGATGGCCCGTACGAAGCTGCCGTCCATTTCACCTTTGATTCGATGGATGCCTTCGGTGCTGCCCTTGGCGCGCCAGGCACTGCCGATGTTCAGGCCGATGTTGTGAACTACACAACCATCGTGCCAGCGATGCAGATCAGCGAAATCGTCTGACCATCGGGGTCACCCCCTAAACCCACAATCTGTTGTTCATGTCACCGCCTGCAACACTGGCGGTGACATGAACGCTTTCCTTCTCAGTTTCGGCGTCATCTTTCTCGCCGAAATGGGCGACAAAAGCCAACTGATGGCAATGACGTTCGCGGCGCGTTACCGCGCCATCACCGTTCTCATTTCCATTGGTCTCGCCACTGCGGTTGTACATCTCGCAAGTGTGTTGCTAGGTGCAGTCCTTGGTGTCGCTCTTCCAACACACGTGATCAACATCGTGGCGGGGATCGCGTTTCTCGGTTTTGCGGCGTGGACATTGCGCGGCGACGAACTCACCGAAGAGGAAGCTGCGAAAGCTCAGAGCGAGAGTTCGCGTTCGGTCCTGCTCACGGTCGGCGTGGCGTTCTTTCTTGCCGAACTTGGCGACAAGACCATGCTCGCCACCATCACCCTCGCCAGCGATCACGGCCTGTTCGGAACATGGCTCGGCTCGACCCTCGGCATGGTCGCCGCCGATGCCCTTGCGATTGGCGTTGGTCATGTTCTTGGTGCGCGGCTGCCCGCGCGAGTTATCCGCATTGGCGCGGCGATCACCTTCCTTGTCTTTGGCATTCTGTTGATCGTCAAAGGCATTCGCGGTTAACGCCGACGACAAGTGGCTTAGAGGTTCGGAATGACCTCGGTCTCGATGAGCTTGAGGCTCTTCCACGACAACTCCGGCGGAAGGCCACCGACAAGCGGATGCAACATGCAAAAAGCGAACGGCCCCTTGGCGGTGAGTTCCTCAACGAGTGCAGCAGGGGTCACTACTCGGTACTGACCTGTCGCACGCAACGCGTCGGAATCGTCGGCGCGCGTAAATCCTGTTGCGCCTTCGATACCCGCGCCTGCAGCCCATTCGCCATAAGCGTTGACTTCGTGCATCGCGTACGGAGCGAGTTCATCCCAACCTTGATCAACATCTGTCGCAACATGGATAACTGACGTATCGCCACCCATATAAGGGCCCGGATCAGGTTTGCCCAACTTGGCACATTCGTCCGCGTAGAACTCCCACAGTTCGGGAATTGATGGCATGAACCCGTCGCCGATACGCGCCGCGCGTCGAGCTGCGGCTTCAACAGAACCACCGAGGGAAATCGGAGGACCACCAGGTTGCGCCGGCGTCGGCAAAACCTGCACGGTGCGACCATGAAACTCGAAAGGTTCACCAGTCCATGCATGCTTCAACGTCGATACCGCTTCGGTCGTGCGCGCTGCGCGTCGCGAGAGTGGAACATCGAACATTTTAAATTCCGATTCGACATAGCCATTCGTGAGCGTGAGATCGATCCGACCCCCACTAATGAGGTCGACGACTGCAACATCTTCCGCCAACCGCAATGGGTCATGAAACGAAGTCACCATGGCGGCAATGCCAATTCGGGTGTTGCTGGTGCGAGCGGCGATTGCTGCCGCCAATGGGAGCGGTGATGGCAAGTAACCATCGGCTGAGCCGTGATGTTCTGACAACACAATGGTGACGAATCCGAGCGAATCGGCCCATTCGGCCATGTCAACCGCAGCCTTGTAGCGCTCAGTGCGCGTGCCCGGAGCCGTTGACGGCATCCGCATATCGAACCGCATTCCGAAAAGCGCCATCGTGTTCCCCCAAAAGATTGCTGAAGCAATAAGCGTAGAACGTTACGGAGAACCATGACGCCGGTTCTGCTGGCCGGCTCCGTGGCAAAGATTCTGCTTGCGAGTGTCGTAACCTTGCCGCGCACCCCTTCTCCTCCAACGCGGTTGTGCAGAACTCATGACAGACAGCACTCCTCCACCTCCTCAGCCGCCGACTCCCGAGCCCACACGGCCTCGCTCACCATGGAAGACCATCACGGTGGTTGTGCTCGTCGCGCTTCTCTCTATCCCCGTACTTTCCCTCGGCCGAGCTGTTCTCACTCCAAACAGCCTCACCGTGACCGAGCGCGCCGCCGAGTGGATGCGCGACAACAACATGGGCTTCATCCTCAACAACATCGAATCGTGGTGGTTCAGTCACCACGCGCCCAAGGCTGGAGGTGAACCCAACCGCACCATCGACGTCGCGTCGACAACCGGACCGACGACACCAGCCGGAATCCTCCATCTCGCAAAGCCTGCAAACGTTGATGTTCCTGAGGGCGTCGCGCCAGTCGCGAATGAAGGTGTCTGGTCGCCAGTTGGCCCACAAGTCGACGGCGCCCAAACCATGTACACCACACAAGTTCGACCCGACTCTGTTCACACATCAATTCTCGATGGCCTGGTTTGGATGGATCCCAAACTCGTGAAGTTCGAAGTGCATCCCGGCACCGAAGAGCCCGGTGGAAAACAAACAGTGCCGGCGCAGGTGCCACTCGACAGACGACTTGATCTGATTGCTGCATTCAATGGCGGCTTCCGAATGCAAGATGCAATGGGCGGCTTTTATCTCGACGGTGTTACCTACAAACCACTTCGCGACGGCGCGGCGTCACTCGTGACGTACGCCGACGGCGTTGCCGGTGTTGGTGTGTGGGGTCGAGATTTCGAAATGAGCCCCAACGTCGTCGCCGTGCGCCAAAACCTTGACCTCATCATTGACAACGGCGGCGGCTTTCCCTTTCCCGGGGGGAATCCTTCTCCGAAAGACAAAGCCGAACCGGGCGAACCAGCTGAGGGACTCGACAACAATCAAAACGGTGCCTGGGGCTACACCGTCGGCAACAAAGTTCTCGTCTGGCGTTCCGCGGTCGGCGTCACCGCCTCTGGGGCACTGGTCTACGGCTACGGCAGTGGTTTGGGAGCCCGTTCGCTTGCCGACCTCATGTTGCGGGCCGGCTGTGTTCGCGCCATGGAACTCGACATCAATACAGCCTGGACCACTATGAACTTCTATAAGGCAGCCACGCCCGGTAATGCGGCCACGGTCAAGGGCATAAAGCTGCTCCCTGACAGTGAAAAAAGTGGGAATCGCTATCTCAGTAATGACCCCCGAGACTTTGTCGCCGTCTTTGTCCGCAAAATCTGAAGGCTGGGACCGCCTGCTGTCCTGACGTGAGCAAGCCCCTGCCATAGGCTCTCCCCTCTTCCTGCCCTTCGATCTTCCCCCTCGGCGGTAGTCATGCCTTCCACAATTCCTCCCGGGTCCAACCCCGAGGGCAGCGATACTTCTCCGAATGCTGCGCCACTTGATCCGATCACCGCGCTATTGCGCGAAGTTGAGGGATCCGACGCACCGGACGCGCCGAGATCGGACCTTCCACCGCCTCCACCCGATGGTTCGAAGAAACCGGAGAAGGTACGCAAACCCAAACCACGTTGGATGAAGGTCACCGCAATTGTGATCATCGCAATCCTGTTAGTCCCAGTGGTTTCGTTTGCCCGGGCAGTCGTGACACCGAACAATCTTTCAGTCACCGAACGCGCCGCCGAATGGATGCGCGACAACAACCTCGGTTTCGTACTCAACTCATTTGAGAATTGGTGGCTCAGTAATCACCAGCCCAAAACTGGTGGCGAACCTGATCGAGTAATTGGCGCAATCGATGTCGAAGAAGTTGGCCCGACTACCACCGTTAAATCAATTGCACCTCACCTTCCTAAACCTACGAACGTGCAGGTTCCAGAAGGCGTAACTCCGGTGGCAAATGAAGGCATCTGGCTTCCGGTCGGTCCAACGGTCGGAGGCGCGCAACCCATGTACACAACACAGGTGCGTCCTGATTCAGTGCACACGTCAATCCTTGACGGTCTCACCTGGATGGATCCAAAACTTCTCAAGTTCGAATTGTTCCCCGGAACCGAAGAGCCGGGCGGGAAATGGGCGAAGCCATCCCAGGTTCCAATGGATCAACGCCTGACACTCGCCGCTGCGTTCAATGCCGGATTTCGAATGCAAGATGCTCATGGCGGTTTCTACCTCGACGGGCAAACCAAAGGCACGCTTCGCGATGGCGCGGCCTCGTTGGTTTTGTACGCCGACGGGCGGGTAACTGTTGGTGTTTGGGGTCGAGATGTCACCCTCACTCCCGATGTCGTTGGTGTTCGGCAAAACCTCGACCTCATCATTGACAACGGCGGCGGCGCGCCAAACCCCATGGGACCAGCGACCAACGCGAAACCTGGAACCCCGGCCGCTGGGTTAAGCGATAACGCCGATGGCGCATGGGGCACCACGTTTGGAAACAAGATTTTGGCGTGGCGGTCCGCAGTCGGCGTCACCGCCGACGGTGCGCTGATCTACGGCTATGGCGATGGCCTTGGCGCACTCTCGCTTGCCCAACTCATGTTGCGAGCCGGCTGTGTTCGAGCAATGGAACTTGATATCAACACCGTTTGGACGACATTCAACTTTTATGCCGCCACTCGATTCCTCGATCCGGCATCCGTGCAGGGCACAAAGTTGCTTCCCGATTCATTCAAAAGCGCGAACCGCTACCTTGCACCTGACGCTCGAGACTTTGTTGGCGTGTTCACTCGTGCGTTGTAATCGCAACGACTCCACTCAGGCAAATACGCAGGTGCGGTTGTCCCACACCAAAACCCGATGTTCAAGGTGCAAACGAACCGCGTTCGCCAACGTGGAGCGCTCAACGTCACGGCCCTTGCGGACGAGGTCTTCAACTTCGTCGCGGTGACTCACTGGCGTAATGCCCTGAGCGATGATCGGTCCCGCATCAAGTTCGGCAGTGACGTAATGAGCAGTGGCTCCAATCAACTTCACGCCTCGTTGGTGAGCGCGGTGATAGGGCTTCGCCCCAGCAAACGCCGGGAGAAACGAATGATGGATGTTGATCATTCGGCCGTTCCAACGTTTCGTAATTTCCTCGGGGAGGATGCGCATATAACGAGCGAGCACAACAAGGTCAGGTGAAAGCTCCTCTAGGGCAGCAGCAAATGCCGCTTCTTGTTTCGCTCGGGCGTCACCGGTAAGACCGCCATCGACAAGTCGGAACGGAACTCCATGTTGCGCTGCAAGTTGGCCCGCTGCTGGTTTATCGGAAACGATCGCAACAACATCGACATCGAGTTCCCCCAGCGACACTCGTGTCAGTAGATCTGCTGCGCAATACAACTCTGATGAGCATGCAAGAACAACACGGTCACGGGTTCCTGGTCGATGCAACGCCGATTGCATTGAGAACCGATCAATCAGTTGACGCAACCCTTGCTCAAATGCTTCCCAATCAACAGGTCCGTCGATTTCAATCCGCTGCAAGAAAACTGCCGAATCACGATCTGTGTGCTGATCGGCATTCGCGATGTTTCCGCCAACGTCAGCGATCAAATTGGCAACAGATGCAACGATGCCCGGTTGATCGGGACACTGAAGAGTGAGCACAGCAAGGTTGTCAGTCATCATTGGTCTTCAATTCATGAAAGCAGTGAGGCGAGGCCCCATAAGGCGGCGATGGTTCCGAGTGCAATCATCACAATGCTTCGCGCCATCGGTGGACGATTGAGATCGCCACTTTCGTGTTCCTTTGGTGGTCGGACCAGAGCAAGGACCGTTCCGACTGCAAGCGCGCCTCC
>JAPLAE010000123.1 GCA_026393455.1 Actinomycetota bacterium | reverse complement strand
TTAGGTCGTCGCGGCATTTGCCGCAGGTGGTAGTTCTAGCCGAACCAGCCCAGAGGCGGCACATCTTCGGGCGAATGTCTCGGGCGTCAGCCAACGAGGATGGCCCGGCCAGCCCGAACCCCTCGCAAACGATTGCTCCCACGCCCGAGCGGTACCCCTCAGCAACCAATCCCCTGCGAGAATATGGAAATGACGCTGCTCCTTGCCGAAACTGGTTACGAAGTCCATGCCGTCGTCGTCGGCCCCATGGACAACAACGTGTTTGTCATCCGCTGCACCGAGACCGGCGACGGCGTGCTCATCGATGCGGCCAATGAGCACGAGCGGCTCTTGGAGTTGTGCTCGGCCCTTGGCGTTCGTCGAGTCATTGAAACGCATGGACACTGGGATCACATCCAGGCCGTGCCCGCGGTTCGCGAAGCCGGCTACGACGTTGCCGTTACTGCTGCCGATTCAGAAATGCTCGAGGCTTACGACAGCATTTTGGAAGATGACAACGTCATCGAGGTTGGTCGACTTCGTCTCCGCACGATCGCCACGCCCGGCCACACTCGCGGATCAATGTGTTTCGCTCTGGAGGGAAGCCCGCTGATGTTCTCGGGCGACACCCTGTTTCCGGGAGGCCCCGGAAACACCTCGTTCGAGGGCGGCGATTTCGCCACCATCATCGACTCGCTCGACCAACGTCTCTTCACCTACAGCGCCGACACGATCGTGCTTCCGGGCCACGGCAACTGGACCACCATTGGCTATGAACGACCCAACCTGCAGGAATGGGTTGATCGGGGCTGGTGACCCTCTTCACAGGCCCCATAATTTCTCCTACGGCGGTAGTGCGAATCCCACAGAGGTTCTAGACTGCTGTTCATGTCCCCCCTCTTTGCTATCGAGGATCTCCACGTCGCCACGGCCGGCGAGAACCCTTTTGAGATCCTGCGCGGCGTTGACCTCGCCATCGGCACCGGCGAAGTCCATGCCCTGATGGGCCCAAATGGCTCTGGCAAGTCCACGCTCGCCTCTGCACTCCTCGGAAGCCCCGAGTACCAAGTCACCTCGGGCCGCATTCTGTTCAAGGGTGACGACGTGACTGCTTGGCCCACCGACGTTCGCGCCAAGGCCGGCATGTTCCTCGCCTTTCAATACCCACAAGAAATTCAGGGCGTCTCTGTTCTGAACTTCCTGCGCCAGGCCTGGTCAGCACGACGCGGCATCGATCTTTCGATGCTCGAGCTGCGGCTTGAAATCATGGACTGGATGACGCGTCTCGACATGGACCCGTCATTCGCCGATCGCTACCTCAACGAGGGTTTCTCCGGCGGCGAAAAGAAGCGCAACGAGATTCTTCAGATGGCGATCCTTCAACCCGAAATCGCAATCCTCGACGAAACCGACTCAGGCCTCGATATCGACGCGTTGCGAGTTGTCGCTAAGGGCGTGCGCGAAGTTCTCGGCGCCCGTCCCGAACTTGGCATTCTCGCCATCACCCATTACCAACGTTTGCTCGACGAACTCAATCCGTCGTTTGTGCACGTTCTTATCGACGGCCGAATCGTCGAATCAGGTGGTCCTGAACTTTCTCGCAAACTCGAAGCCGAGGGATACGACGCATGGCTGTAGGCGTCGACCCGATCGACGGGACCGCAATGAAGGCGCAGTTTCCGCTCCTTTCGCGCGAAGTGCACGGCAAGCCGATCGTCTACCTCGACTCCGCCGCAACTTCGCAGAAACCACTTGCGGTTCTTGATGCGATGGATGACTACTACCGCACGATTAATTCGAACGTGCACCGTGGCGTCTACATGATCGCCGAAGAAGCCACGAACCGCATGGAAATCGCTCGAGCACTTGTTCGAGATTTCATCGGTGCTCGTTCATCTTCAGAAATCATCTTCACCAAGAACGCAACCGAAGCACTCAACCTTGTTGCTCAAGGTTGGGGTCGAGCAAACCTTGTCGCCGGCGACGTTGTCGTTCTCAGCCACATGGAGCATCACGCCAACATCGTTCCGTGGCACATGCT
>JAPLAE010000066.1 GCA_026393455.1 Actinomycetota bacterium | reverse complement strand
GAGTGTTGCGAGTGCTTCGCCTTCGATGTCTTCAGCAATGATCACGAGCGGACGTGACGACTGCATGACCTTTTCAAGAACGGGCACAAGGTCACGAACGGCAGTGATCTTTGAACCCACGAACAGGATGTAGGGGTTCTCGAGTACAGCTTCCATCCGATCGGTGTCGGTCACGAAGTACGGCGAGATATAGCCCTTGTCGAAACGCATGCCTTCGACGAGGTCCATTTCCATACCGAAGGTGTTGGACTCTTCAACGGTGATGACGCCGTCTTTGCCGACCTTGTCGATTGCTTCAGCGATCATCGAACCAATTTCGGGATCGGCGGCGGAGATTCCGGCGACCTGCGCGATTTGGCTCTTGTCGTCAACTTCGACCGCAACGGCGTGGATGCCTTCGACAGCTACGGCAACCGCAGCTTCGATGCCCTTCTTGAGTGACATTGGGTTGGCGCCTGCAGCAACGTTGCGCAGACCAGCGCCGACCATCGACCATGCGAGGACGGTGGCGGTGGTGGTGCCATCGCCAGCAACGCTGTCGGTCTTCTTGGCAACCTCTTTGACCAGTTCGGCGCCGATGCGCTCGAAGGGGTCTTCGAGATCGATTTCCTTGGCGATGGAAACGCCGTCGTTCGTGATGGTGGGAGCGCCCCACTTCTTGTCGAGCACCACGTTGCGGCCCTTCGGACCGAGGGTGACGCGAACAGCATCGGCAAGCTGGTTCATGCCGCGTTCAAGACCACGTCGTGCGGTCTCGTCGAATTCGATGATCTTGGCCATCGTTGATTCCTCTCAAGTTGCTGATGTGGCCCGACGGGATCGGACCCAGGGGGTTTTCTGCCGCAGTACCCGCGCACTGG
This sequence comes from Actinomycetota bacterium, assembly GCA_026393455.1. Taxonomy (GTDB): domain Bacteria; phylum Actinomycetota; class Acidimicrobiia; order Acidimicrobiales; family Acidimicrobilacustridaceae; genus Acidimicrobilacustris. Next base: position 3,374 of record JAPLAE010000066.1, on the reverse strand, counting down.
CGTTAGCACTCTCGGTCAGAGACTGCTAACAGGAAACCACCGTCAGCCCCGAACCGCAACCTGAGAGGCAAAGTCCCCGGTCAGGCCGGGGCAGAACTACGGGAAGGACTCAGGCCCCGCCCGCCACAGCCTGCATGATGGAAACGGTCACACCATCGGGAACGACCGTGTCGAGGCCTTCGAGGAACCGGACATCGTCGTCGTCGACGAACAGGTTGACGTAGCGGACAAGGCTTCCGTCGTCAGACAGAAGCTTGGACGAGAAGCCTGGATAGGCCGCTTCGAGACTGGCGAGAACCTGGGCAACCGTGGCGCCCTCGACCGAAACGGTTGACTCACCGGAGGTGAGGGGGCGGAAGACGGGGGGAACTCGGACGGTGACGCTCATGACTCAGACCTCGGAAGTGGATGTCGAACGAGCCTGAATCCTAGCGACAGGTCGCCGAGGCAAGCCTATCGACGCCGATTCTCCGTTGCGCCTTGCCCCGAGGGCTGGTCTCGCCAACGATAGGGAGGTGTCAATGCCCCGCACTCACCTCGCCAGCGCGTTTGAACTCGATGATCTCATCGCAGCGAAAGGAACCACCACTGTCTCGGTGTGCATACCCGCGCGCAACGAGGAACCAACGGTGGGGCAGATTGTCGAACGTATCCGCGCCAAATTGACCGAGACCTATCCGCTCGTTGACGAAATCGTCGTTATTGACGATCACTCGACCGACCGCACCGCCGACGAAGCAAAAAACGCGGGTGCAACTGTCGTTGATGCATCACAGGTCTTGACCGAACATGGGCGCGGCTACGGAAAAGGCGAAGCGCTCTGGAAATCGTTGTTCGCTTCGACCGGCGACATTGTCGTGTGGTGCGATGCCGACGTCCGCGATTTCAGCACTCGCTTTATCTCGGGACTTCTCGGGCCGCTTCTTACCGATCCTTCGATCGGCTTTGTCAAAGGTTTCTATGAACGACCTGTTGATGGCCATGTGCGCGGCGGTGGTCGCGTAACTGAACTCGTCGCACGACCGCTACTCACAATGTGTTTCCCCGAACTCGGCGGCATCGTGCAACCGCTTTCTGGTGAATACGGCGGACGTCGCTCCGTGCTTGAACAACTCCCCTTCGTCGAAGGCTACGGCGTCGACATTGCGATGCTGATCGACATCGCCAACACGTTCGGTGCCGAATCCATCGCTCAGGTTGACCTTGGCGAACGGGTTCATCGCAATCGGCCACTGCATGAATTATCGCCGATGGCTGCACAGGTATTACAGGCCGCTATGCGACGCATTCAGCCCGGACTCGTTCCCGATGCATTTACGCTGAGTCCTCCCGATCTCGAAGCGCACGAAATTTCCTATGCCGAACGCCCAGCGCTTTCGACTGTTGACTCGTACCGAGATCTACACCCCCGCCTCAACGACTGATCTCACACGTCACCCACCGAAGATTTGGCGTACGTTTCGCTCATGGATTTTGGAATCATTTTCGCCAATACCGGCGCCTATGCCTCACCTGAGGGCGCAATCACAATGGGCCAATGCGCGGAAGCCAACGGCTTCGAGAGCGTTTGGACCGTTGAACATCCCGCCATCCCGAAGGGTTACGAAAGCGAGTACCCCTATTCACGCAACGGCAAGATGCCCGGCGATGAAACTGCTCCGGTCCCCGATCCGCTCATGTGGCTCACCTGGGTTGGTGCGCATACAACAACACTGAAGCTGGCAACCGGCGTAATGATCCTTCCGCTGCGCAATCCAGTCGTGTTTGCCAAGGAATGTGCGACCCTCGACATACTCACCGGCGGACGATTCATTCTCGGGGTAGGCGTCGGTTGGCTCCACGAAGAATTCGACGCAATCGGTGTGGGCTGGGACGACCGCGGTGCTCATACTGACGACTCCATCCACGCGTTGCGCGCGCTCTGGAACAACGAAGTCGCCAGTTATCAAGGAACCCACACTTCATTCACTGACATCTATTCGTTTCCAAAACCCGTAAACGGAACCATCCCAGTTGTCGTTGGAGGCCACTCCAATCCGGCTGCACGCCGCGCCGGAAAGTTTGGCGACGGATTCTTCCCTGCCGATCCGCGCAAACTTCCTGAGCTCCTTCCCGTTATGCGCGCGGCAGCTGAGCAAGCAGGCCGTGATCCCAACACCATCGAGATCACGACTGGTGGAGCACCAACAGTCGAAATCATCAAAATGCTTGCCGATCTCGGTGTCACCCGAATGCTCGTTCCGCCGTTGGCGATGGACCCAAAGAAACTGCCTGAAGCAATGGGCAAATTCGCCGACGACGTGATCGCGAAGTTCTAAGCCGTTTTTGTTTGCTGCTCAACGAACTCACAAGCGAGTTCAACCGCGCAATCGATCGGGTTTTCAAATGACCGCTCTTCGCCGAAGCGTTCGACCATTGAGAGGACGGTAAACCCGGTCGGCAGCGACGGCAGCGGTTGAATGACTTCACCGACGATCGCTAAGCAAGGAACACCGAATTCCGCGCACAGTGCGGCAACTCCGCCAACAACTTTTCCGTCGAACGACTCTTCGTCAAGAAATCCTTCACCGGTGATGACGAGGTCCGCACCTTCAATCGCTTCATCGAGTCCGAGTTCGTCGGAGATGAGTTCGAAGCCACTCATAAGTTTTGCGCCGATCGTAAGAAGGCCCCCAGAAAGACCGCCCGCCGCGCCGGAACCATCGACTTCGGTGACATCAACTCCTGTTTCCATTTTGTAGACCTGCGCGAGCCGCTCAAGTCGTCGCCGTAAGAGTGCAACCTGGGAAGATGTCGCACCTTTCTGAGGCGCAAATACTTCGGCTGCATCAACAAACCGAGTGCGCACGTCGCACGCGACGAACAGGTCGATGCCTCGAAATCGTTGTGTCGGATGCATCGCTTTTAACGCGCCAAGACCGCCATCGGTCGTTGCCGATCCACCCACACCAAGAACGATGCGACGCGCCCCAGCTTCAACTGCAGTAACGATCAGTTCGCCAACACCACGCGTGCTCGCTTCAATCGCATCGTTTTCCTCGGGCCCACCGACCAACACCAATCCTGCCGCAGTCGCCATTTCGATAACCGCGGTGCCTTTGGCCAAACGCCATCCCGCCTCAACCGGCTCGCCAAGAGGTCCTGTGACTGTCGTCGTGCGATTGGCGCCACCCAACGCCTCGAGGAATCCCTCGCCGCCGTCGGCCATCGGAATGGCATCAACCTCGTGTCCCGCTGCAAGGACAGCGGCCCCAATTGCAGCCGCGATGGCCGGGGCGCTCACCGTTCCCTTGAATTTGTCTGGAGCTACAACCACCCGCATTCCCCAAGTGAAGCAGGGTCTCCGCCATTTGTAACGATCCCAGCCTGCCCAG
>JAPLAE010000127.1 GCA_026393455.1 Actinomycetota bacterium | reverse complement strand
CTGAAGGGCAAGCGCGTCGGCATCATCGGAACCGGCGCAACTGCAGTGCAGGTTGTTCCCCGACTTGCTGAAGCGGCCGAGGAACTCTTTGTGTTCCAGCGCACGCCAGCATTCGTTGGCTATCGAGGCCAGGCGCCGACCGACGAGAACTGGTTTAAGGGCCTGAAGCCAGGTTGGCAAGGCGAGCGCATCAAGAACTTCACTCGAGCAGTGTGCGGCCAGCAGCCTGAAGAGAACATGGTTGGCGATGAGTGGACCAACGTGATGTGGACCGACACCACCAAGTACACCGAAGATCCTGCCGAAGCTGCAGAGCTTGAACGAATCGACTTCGAAATCATGGAAGCCGTTCGTGCGCGAATTGGTGAGTCAGTTGACGATCCGGAAACTGCAGAAAAGCTCAAGCCTTGGTATGGCGTTCGTTGCAAGCGTCCGTGCTTCCACGACGAGTACCTGCCCGCGTTTAACCGGCCAAATGTGCATCTCATCGACACCAATGGCAAGGGCGTTGAACGAATCACCGAGAACGGCCCCGTCGTCGATGGCGTCGAGTACCCCGTCGATCTTCTGATCTATGCCTCGGGCTTCGATGTTGCGGCAACCTATGACCGCCTCGGTTTCGATCCCAAGGGTCGCAATGGTGTGTCAATGACGCAGTCATGGGGTGAAGGACCGCACACCATGCATGGCGTGATGACCCGCGACTTCCCCAACTTGCTGATGATCAGCACGGTGCAGGGTGGCTTCGGCACCAACTTTGTGCACTACCTCACCGAAACATCGAAGCATTGCGCCCACATCATCCGTATGTGTCTCGATGACGGAATCACTCAAATTGAGCCTTCGGCTGACGCTGAGGAAGATTGGTTCAACGTTCTCATGAGCAAAGTCATGGGTGTCGGCATGTACAACGCGTCGTGCACTCCTGGCTATCTCAATCGGGAACAGTCAGCCGGCGACATGAAGGGTGCACGTGGTGCATCGTTTATGGGCAGCGTCGAGGAGTACGCCGATCACCTCATTGCTTGGCGTGATGCTGGCGAACTCACTGGTGTCGTCGTTACAAAAGCGAACTAGTTGCGTCGATTCAAAGGTCCTTCAACCGGATCTTTGAATCGATCGCCGCTGATCGATAAATACCGCGTGCCATATATGACGCTTCGACTTTGCGCCGGGCGTCGTACACCGCAGCGCGAACCTGATGGCATCGCGCTGAATCGGGATCGGCCATCACGGCCATTTCGGCAAAGTGTGATGCCAAGCGAAGGTCGCCCTCTTCGGCGATCGCTTCGGCGCGTGCCGCGAGCACATCTGCACCACCGGCGAGCGCAGCGGTTTCGCATGCGAGTGCAACATCGGCAGCGGGCTTGAGATTTGCGGGGTTGCCATCGTACCAACCGCCGTAGAGACGCCAGATGTTGCGCACCACAAACTCTGGTTCGTCATAGGACGGACGCAAGTACGGAAGGTCGGCAAGTTCTTGCGGGAGCTTCACGGTGTGAATCACATCGTTGAGACGGGCGCCTGAATTCATGAGGGCAAGCGTTTGCTCGTGTAATGACTCAAGTGCTGTAGCGGTGTTGAGCAGCACTTCAGCAACCATGTCTTCGCCGCCAACTGCGGGGCCGTGCGCGGGAAGAAGGAGCTCTGGTTTCATCGCTGCCATCTCACGAAGCGACACCGCCCAATCCCAGGCAAAGCGCTGCACTTTCTGTGGGTTACCGGCGTTCGGGAATTGCCAGATGAACAAGTCGCCAACACAGATCGCACGCTTGTCCGGAACCCAGGCCCACGTGTGATCGTCAGTTTCACCACGGGCATGGCGAAGATCAAACCCGGTGCCACCAATGGAAAGGTTGGTTGAGGTGCGATAGGTGAGCTCGGGATAAATGAATTCACTCGGCCACGCCGGCTCCGGCAGGCGGAACTGACGCATGTTGATCCAACCGTTGTAGCCGTTGGTCAACTGGTAACGATCGAAGCGATCGGGGATTGCTTCGTGGCCGACGTAACGAATTGGTTTGTTGCCGCGTTTCGCAGCTTCGGCATCGAATGCTTGTGCGCCAGTTACGTGATCGACGTGACCATGTGTGTAGACCGCGGTGTGCACGGGCGCATCCGACCACGTGCGGAGTTCGCTAATGGCCTGCGGTGCAGACATGTGATGCGATACATCGAAGAGGACGATGCCTTCATCGGTATCGAACGCAACGACGTTGCTGAACGCTTCGATGAGAACGACTCCATCAGCAACAACTGCTGCGCCGCCAGCATTTTCGCTGAACAGCCCGTTCATCGCGAGTGGTTCTTCGCCAGTGATCCAGCGCGCAGATCGCTCCAGCATTTCCTGACCGTCCATAGGACCTCCCCGTAGGCGATGATCCTCGCACAGCAGGCTCAGGCGCGGGACCTCAGCGAACGATCAGACCTTGAAGTTGTTCAGCAATCTCATCGACTTCGGGCGAGCCGCTCGCCACCGAAAGCACGAACTCGTAGAGTGAAATCGGTATGTCGTTCAGTTCAAGAAAGACTGCCGTGGCGAGCCAGCCAAGTCGCTTGTTCCCATCGATGAGTGCGTGGTTATTCACGATTGACTGCAGGAGCGCGGCGGCCTTGGTCCAAATGGTCTCGTACGCCTCAACTCCAAAGACAACGGTGCGCGGTCGAGCGACAGCTGACTCAAGAAGTCCGACATCTCGGATGGGCGGTGGATCTCCGAGCAATCTGGAAGCGAGAGCAAGAACGTCGGCGAGGTCGAGAAAAACCGTCACCGGACCTATTCACCAAGACGCCGAAGTGCATCGGCGTGGGCGTTCATGATTCGGTCGGCAGCGTCGGACACGGCGGTTTCGTGCGAACGGCGGACGACGTACTCGCGGATCGCCTGACGGGCGGCCTCTTGCATCGAGATGCCGTCGCTCTTGGCCTGCGCCTGGAGGGCAAGTTGTTCGTCGTCGGTGAGTCGAAGGGTCATTGCCATCTCCAAATGGTATCAGATTGATACCAATACGTGATTGCCCCTGTTGCGAGCGCATCGAGGGTGAAGGGACACGGAGGATGGCAGACCCTGCGAGCACCCAACAAGGGAATTTCGGACTGTTTGCTAGGCCGGTGGCTTGAGTGGGGTGCCGGCCAAGGCCGCCGCGATCTGAGTGCCGGGCAGACCAAGTACCTCGCGAAGATCGATCTCGAGAGTGACTGCATCCATGACCAACTGCGAGTTCGATGGGGGGATGGCCGGCACTATCGCGTCGAACGGAATGATCGTTGCTTCAAGAGCAGTTGCGAGTCTGGCGAGCGATTCACCGTCGTGGCATTGCACCTGTGCATTGGTCCACGCGTCAGACGCGACACCTTCCATCCGACCGGCCAGGAGATCTTCAGGAATGCCCACGAAGTGCGAAATGGTTTGCTGCACCGTTCATTTCGATGTTTTCTTCGCGTTGCCCGAAACAACTAAGTTCTGCCCTTCGTTCCTACCCCCTGATGACAAGCGAGGTGCCTGAAATGACTGACTCGAAGATGCCTCATGGTGGCGCGCAACTCGGAGCCGTTGATGGCCCGCTCGTGATGATCGGAATGGGTTCGATCGGCCGAGCAACTCTTCCGCTGCTCGATCGCCATATCGCATTCGATAAGTCGCGAGCGATCGCGATTGATCCATTGGCGGATCGCAAGAAATACGCCGATGAATACGGCATCGCCTTCCAGCAGGTCGAACTCACACCTGAGAACTACGTCGAGATCCTCACACCGCTTCTCACGAACGGTGAAGGCCAAGGTTTCTGCGTCAACCTTTCGGTTGATACGAGTTCAGTTGACATCATGCGTTTGTGCCGGGAACTCGATGTTCTTTATATCGACACTGTTGTCGAACCATGGCCTGGTCTCTATTACAACCAGTCAATTGATAATGCTGATCGCACAAATCAGTTCCTGCGCAGCAAGGCAGTGGCGGAACGTCGTCGTTCGCCAGGTGGAACGACTGCAGTTTCGTGTTGCGGGGCCAACCCCGGAATGGTGTCGTGGTTCGTGAAAGACGCGCTCGTGCGCTTGAACGATGAACTTGGTCTCGGACTTACAACCCCTGCTCCGGCAGACAAAGATGCTTGGTCTCGCTACATGCAAGCTGTTGGCGTCAAGGGCATTCACATCGCCGAACGCGACACACAGCGGGTGACAATCCCGAAGCCGGTCGACACGTTCTGGAACACGTGGTCGGTCGACGGATTTATTTCGGAAGGGCTTCAGCCTGCAGAACTTGGTTGGGGAACGCACGAAAAGTGGATGCCGGAAAACGCTCATCATTTCTCCGATCCGGAATCACCAGCTATTTATTTGGAATCACCGGGTGCGGAAACTCGGGTTCGTACCTGGTGCCCAACGTTGGGTGAGCAGTACGGATTCCTCGTTACGCACAACGAATCACTCTCGATTTCCGATTTCTACTCAGTTCGCGACGAGAGCGGTGAGGTTGTCTACCGACCCACATGTCACTACGCCTATCACCCGTGCAACGACGCAGTGCTTTCGTTCCACGAACTGTTTGGCAACGGCGGCCGCAACCAGACAACGAAGCACGTGCTCGATGAAGACGAACTTGTCGACGGCATCGACGAATTGGGTGTCTTGCTATACGGACACGACCGCAATGCGTACTGGTTCGGTTCACGACTTTCGATCGAAGAGGCTCGTGAACTCGCGCCGTACAACACCGCAACCGGATTGCAGATCTCTTCTGCAGTTCTTGCTGGTGTGGTGTGGGCGCTCGAGAATCCGAATGAGGGCATCGTCGAAACCGACGAAATGGACCACGTTCGTTGTCTCGAAGTACAGGTTCCGTACCTCGGACCAGTCGAAGGTCACTACACCGACTGGACTCCGCTTACTCGCCGTCTCGGATTGTTTGTCGATGACATCGATGAATCTGATCCGTGGCAGTTCCGCAACATTCTCGTTCGCTGATCGTTACTCTGCTCCCTATGGAACTGTCAGGCGAAACCGGTACGTTCACGATCAGTCGGATTGTCGCGGCGCCTCTCGATCAGGTGTGGCGTGCGTATATGACCCCGACGCAATTCGTGCAGTTCTGGGCGCCTGCTGCCGTCGAGATTCCGCTCGACTCAGTGGTGATCGAACCGCGAGTTGGTGGTCGATTCGAGTGCACGATGATCGTCGAAGGCGTCGCCAATCACAATGTTGGAACTTTCGTTGAGTTCGTAGAACACAGCCACTTCCGATTCGGAGAGCCGCGTTTTTCGGAAGGTTTCTCATCGATTATGTCGTTCGCCGAAGTGAACGATGGAACCCGAATCAATGTTGAACAAACGGGACTGCCCGTTGAATACCTTGAAGGCGCAACCGAAGGCTTTACGAGCGTGTTCGATCAACTCGAGGAACTTCTCGCACGCGGCTGATCAGCTTTTCGTTCCGCCTTCTATCCTGGCGATTTCAGCACGGTCAACGGTTCCTGGTTGACCGAGTTCCATGCCCGGCGGAAGTTCAACATGAAGATCGTGGCATGGGTCAACAGCAAGCGAACCCTTTTCTAACTCGATGGAAATGATGTGGCCGCCAAGTTTGCGATCGTCTGAAAGAAAATGCAGATGATGGCCTGGCACTTCGACGCCTGCGGTGGCATCGGGAAAGCGGAATCCCACTACTGTTCCGGTCGCTCGTTCGACGCGCCATTCCGATTGGTGGGCAACAACTTCACGCAATGGTTTGTAAGGCTTCGTCTGGCGCTCGACGCTGCGTAAGACAAGGTTGGTGAAGACACCATCGATACGCACAGCGATGACGGGCGCATCGGAAGGTGCCATCGCGTCGAGAGCATCGTGCAAGGCGTCGAAGTCCAAAGGTGTGTCGACCGTTGCCGTGGAAGTCGGCGCGAATGGTGTGACGACCGCGAACGGAGTCATGACTGTCGGAGCAAGTGGGTGCACGGTTCCGTCTGCATGAGCGGAATACGCGAGACCATCGACGACGATGAGTTCACCGTTGAGAGCCTGAACGGTTCCGATACCGAGAGTGCCAAGGCGCAGGATTTCGGCCAGAGAGGTATCGCCGTCGTAGCCACCAGCCATCAGGGCTTCGAGGGTGCCGGCCTGCACCACGGTGTGCTCGGCGGCAACATCGTGATCGAGTCCGGCTCGTGACAGCGCTCGGACGTGCAGGGCGCCGATGAGGCGAGCGTCGATGATGTCACTGGTCATGGCCGGAGGGTAGGGCCAAATCCGATGCCTCGGGCACGGGCTGCGGGGCAGAACTATTGTCAGTGTGTTCGCCAAGAGTTAGCAGAGGCCCTTCATGGACAGCACCCTTCGCGGAACCGGTTCGCCAATCCCTGATCCCAATCGGGCAGGCCCGTCAACGCTTGTGCGCGCCGGCGATCAGGTCATTCTGTGCGATGCGGGGCGTGGTGTCGTTATGCGCCTTGCTGCCGCCTTCGCTGGTCCTGCCGCCCTCTCGGCCGTTCTTGTGACGCATCTTCATAGCGATCACTTGACTGATCTCAATGACGTCATCACCACTCGCTGGATCATGTCGCCAGAACCGAACCCCATCACGATTTATGGCCCAGTTGGTCTCAACTTCGTGGTGACCAAGATGATGGAGATGCTTTCTCTCGATATTGGATATCGCATCGAACATCACGATGACCTCATTGAACCTCCGGCGGTGACTGTTGTTGAAGTTGCACCTGGCGACACGTTCACGATCGGCGACGTTGCTGTTCTTGTTGGCGCAACCGACCATCGGCCCGTCGAGCCCACCGTGGCATTCCGACTCGAGCATTCAGGTACGTCAGTGGTCCTCGGTGGCGATGGCATTCCGTGTGCCGCCCTCGATGAACTGTGTGCTGGAGCGACGGCCTATGTGCAAACCGTGTTGCGTGATGACATCGTGAAACTCTTCCCGCTTCAGCGATTTCTAGACATCCTCGATTACCACTCCACTGTCGAACAGGCGGCACAGACTGCAACCAAGGCGGGAGTGAAGACGCTCATCTTGACGCACTACGTGCCGGGCATCGGTCCGGGGCAGGAAGATGAGTGGCGGGCAATTGCCGCAGCGCATTTTTCTGGCGACATCGTTCTAGGTGACGATCTAACGTCGGTGACCATCTGACCGATGCCGTTGGCATCGAAGCGCCGGGGGGAACATCGATGAGCGGTCATATCACTGAGAAACGACAACTGGAAACTGTCGACGGTCCGATGGACGTTTTCGTTTCCACGCCTCTTGAAGACATTCGAGGTGGTGTGGTCGTGGTGCAGGAAGCGTTTGGTCTCACGGGTCATATCCAGCGAGTGTGTGAAGCCGTTGCCGATGCCGGATATGTTGCGGTGGCACCAGCGCTCTTTCATCGATCCGACGATCAACTGTTCGGCTACAGCGACTACGACAAACTCGGCTCGGTCATCATGACCATGACTCGCGCAACGATCGAAGTCGATGTCGATGCAGCATTCGCTGAGCTCGTTCGCCTCAAGGTCCCCGCCGGCAAAATGGCGATCATGGGTTTCTGTTTCGGTGGAACGGTCACTCTTGAAACTGCCGCTCGTCTTGAACTTGCTGCTGCCATCACGTTTTATGGTGGCGGCTTAGGTGAAGGCCGCTTCGGTCTTTCTTCTGGAATCGAAAGTGCCGCAAGATTGCGCACGCCGTGGCTCGGTCTGTACGGCGATCTCGACGAACACATTCCGATCGACGAGGTTGAACGAGCTCGTATCGCTGCAGCGTCCTCTCCGGTTGATACCGAAGTCATTCGATTTGCTGACGCTGACCACGGGTTCCATTGCGATGAGCGTCCGTCGTTCCACGCGGAGACGTCATCGATTGCGTGGGCGCGCACGTTGGAGTTTCTCGACGATCACATGAGCTGATTCAACTCCGTCGTTTTGTCGCAAAACGCAAACACCCCCAGCCGGGGGGATGGCGGGGGTGTCGCACGGCCGGCAGAACCTGAGTTCTGTTTCGGCCAAACGGCTCAATGGGAGGGGGGGTTCCCAGAGCCGATAGACAAATGGTACGGGATGCGCGCCGATGAGCCCAAGTGATTTTGCCGGTCAGCAGTCACAATGACCCCTGTCACAAGAGGTTTTGTGAGCTACCAGCCTTGATGAAGCGGGCGACCCTCAGCGAAACCAGACGCTGTCTGGACGCCGACAACGGCACGCTCGTGGAACTCTTCAATGTTGCGAGCGCCGGCATAGGTGCAGGAACTGCGCACACCGGCGATGATCGTATCGATCAGGTCTTCGACACCTGGTCGGTTGTCGTCGAGGTAGAGACGACCAGAACTAATGCCTTCTTCGAACAGCGCACGACGTTCTGCCTCGATGGGGGCTTCATCATGAGCAGTGCGGTTCACAACAGCGCGTGCCGACGCCATGCCAAAGTTCTCTTTGTAGAAGCGACCGTCGGCGTCTTGGCGAAGATCGCCGGGCGACTCATGCGTTCCGGCAAACCAGGAACCAATCATCACGTTGCTTGCGCCAGCAGCGAGCGACAGCGCAACGTCACGCGGGTGACGAATGCCGCCATCGGCCCACACGTGGCGACCAAGCGAACGAGCTTCGGTTGCGCATTCAAGAACAGCGGAGAACTGTGGTCGTCCCATGCCGGTCATCATTCGCGTGGTGCACATTGCGCCCGGTCCGACACCAACCTTGACGATGTCGGCACCGGCATTGACGAGATCGCGAACGCCACCAGCAGAAACGATGTTGCCGGCACATAGCGGCACACCGAGATCGAGCGCTTTGATTTTGCGAATAACTTCAATCATCTTTTCTTGGTGACCATGAGCAGTATCGAGCACGAGAACATCGACACCCGCTTCAACGAGTAATCGAGCCTTCGTTGCAACGTCACCGTTCACTCCGATGGCGGCGGCGATACGCATCTGGTTGTTGGTATCGACGGCGGGCTTGTAGAGCGTTGATCGAAGCGCGCCGGTGCGAGTGAGAATGCCAACGAGCGCGCCGGAAGCGTCGACGACTGGAGCTGATCGTCGGCGGCTCTCGTGCAGAATGTCAAAGGCCTTTTCGGCATCAATCGTGTCGGGAAGCGTGAGTAGGTCGGTCGACATGACGAGGTCGACGCCGGTGAATCGATCAACATCGGCGAAGTCGGTTTCCGTGACCACGCCGATGGGGCGATCGCCATCAACCACAATGACGGCGTTATGTGCGCGCTTGGCAATGAGGTTCATTGCTTCGCCGACAGTTCCCGCGGGCGACAACGTGATGGGTGTGTCAAACACGAGATGGCGACGCTTCACCCAGGAAACGACCTCAGAAATGATCTCAAGCGGGATGTCTTGAGGAATGACAGCAATGCCACCGCGACGAGCCACAGTCTCGGCCATACGGCGACCAGCAACTGCGGTCATGTTGGCGACGACGATCGGGATGGTGGTTCCGGAACCGTCGTTGGTGGTCAGGTCAACGTCGAGTCGAGACGAGACATCGGAACGGGCCGGGACCATGAACACGTCATCAAACGTGAGGTCGGCCTCTGGGGTTCTGTCGTGAAGGAAGCGCACGTGGGCAAAGGGTAGGCGACGCTAGAACGCTTCGCCTAAGGGGTCGGCGTCGAGGCCAGCAGCAGTGGCTGCGAGCATCGCCATC
>JAPLAE010000046.1 GCA_026393455.1 Actinomycetota bacterium | reverse complement strand
GTGCGGTATTGGCAGGCACTTGTTGCCGACGACCGCTTCGCAACCGTTGACTGGGTGAATCGCCAATCAAGTCTGAATGACGTGCAAGCGCATATCGATAGCGATGGAAAATTTCGAGCAGTGATTTCACGAACCGATCCGGGTGTTCCTAATTGGCTCGACAAAGCTGATGTTCCGTGGGGAATGATTCAAATGCGCTGGAATCACGCCAGTGATTTTCCTGATCCCACGATGATCAAGGTTCCGGTTGCTGATGTTCGACAGTATTTGCCGGCCGACACTCCGGTCGTGACTCCGGCCGATCGAAAAGAGCGTCTGCGCGTTCGTCGCGAAGGTGCGCAGTTGCGGCGGATCTGGTGAACTCAATGCACAACTTCTATAGGGGGAACTCATGAGGGCATGGCGAGTCCATGAATATGGCCAACCAACCGAGGTCTTGCGTCTCGACGAGGTTGATCTCCCTGAGCCCGGTCCCGGTGAAGTCCGAGTGAAGGCGCAAGCCATTCCGTTGAACCTCAACGACCTCGAGCGCATCACCGGCGGCAACATGATGGTCCGCCCGGAGTTCCCCTATAGCCCGGGCATGGAAGCGTTCGGTGTTGTCGATGCATGCGGCGAAGGCGCTGAAGAGTGGATGGGCAAGCGTGTCGCTGCAGTGACCAAGCAAGCGTTCGGTGGATTCGCCGAGTACGTCATCTGTCCCACGATCGCGGCATTTGAAATTGACGAAGCGATTCCGCTTCCCGATGCTGCTGCGTTGTTCTTTCCCTTCCACCTGGCGTGGCTTGGTCTCATTGATCGCGCTTCGCTGAAAGCGGGCGACACGGTTCTGATTCACGCCGGAGCGGGTGGTGCTGGTTCGGCTGCGATCCAGATTGCGAAGGCCTTTGGTGCTCGTGTGTATGCGACAGCCGGTGGGCCGGAAAAGGTCGCGCTATGCCGTGAACTCGGTGCCGACGTTGCGATCGACTACCTGACCGAAGATTTCAAAGCAATCGTGCTCGCTGATACCGACAACGTTGGCGTCGACATCGTGTTCGACAACGTGGGCGAAGCAGTAATGCCCGATTCATTCGCGTGCACCGCCTACAACGGCACCTATCTCATGATGGGTTTTGCCTCGAACAAGGTTGTGGCCGACGAAAAGTTCATCGTTCCTCGCCATGTCACCATGGGAAATTTCAAACTGTGCGGTGTGCTGCTCAACTATCAGTCCGAGGAAATGATCGGAGTGATCAAGCAGGGCATGGGCTGGAATGTTGCGCCCCGTGAACTCGGAGAAATCGCTACAGCCGACATCGTTGAATTGGTGAAGTCGGGTGCGGTTCGTGCGGTTGTCGGAAGCGCTCCGAGTTTCGAAGACCTTCCGCAAGCGATGGAAGCGATGGCATCACGCAACACCACTGGTCGCGTCATTGTGATGCTCTGAGTCAGAGCGCCGAGATCATTCCGGTGGAAGGTCGAAGTGATCGATGTACTCGCGGAATTCGTGGCGCACCTCATCGGGATCGATTCCGTATTCATCGGGGGAATAACTGTGCACCCCGTGAACGCCGGGAGGATTGGCGTTGATGAACGCCTGCATTTGCTGAGCACCCGTATCCGACATCGGTAGATCGAACGCCGAGTAGATCTGCTCGACGACACCGAACTGGTCGGTGACGAAATCTCGGAACATCATGTCGTAGAAGATCGCGTCCGGATATTCCTTAGCAGAGCGAACCTCTACGCCGTGCATCAGCACATTTCGCAGTCGGGGAGTCCAGTCGGCGGCAACCTGAATGGGATCGACGTGATCGCTGCCGACACCGCGGACGATGCTCGTAAGGCTTGCATACGACGTCATCGATTTCACGGGATCGCGATGGGTGAACACGATCCGTGCATCGGGATAGGTGGCGAGCAGATGCTCAAGGCCCCAGAGGTGGGCTCCGGTTTTTAGTACCCAACGATCGCGCTCGTTGAAGGCCTGAAGATGCTGCAGTTGCTGCAGATGGAAGTCGTAGACGTGTGCCCAGTCGGCTTCGGTATCGACCCAATCCTGATAGGTCTTCACATAGAACTGGTTGTGGAAGAGCGGCGTGCACATCGCCTCGCCCATCATGGTTACGCATTCCTGCGAGAGCTCGGCTCCGAGCGGATGGATGGCTCGGAGTTGCTGTTCCTCGATGGGTGGAAACATGGCGGCGCAGGCGGCGATGCGAGGATCGGTGAGAAAGGAATCTGCTGCCGGGGGCGGCGACGGAAACATCGTCTCCCATGTCAGAGGGGCCCGGTTGGCTGGGTCCTGAGCGAGGATGTCGTGCAGGATCGTGGTGCCCGTGCGAGGCATACCGATGATGAATACCGGCTTTACAATCTTCTGTTGCGCGATTTCCGGGAATACAGCGCGGTCAGCGGTGTAGTTCAATCGATTAACGGTATGGAGCAATGCTCGTTCGCTTGCGATGAATTCGCCGGTGGGATTGAGTTGGGCATCGCCATTGAGGGAGTCCATGAATCGGGCGAGACCTTCAAGGAAGAACTCGCTGCCGTCGCCGAGATTGGTCCTACCTTCTGCTCGGCGGGAAGATTCGGCGAGGATTGCGTCAACGTTGAGGTCGGTCATGAACCGACCGTATCGCTCCAGAGCTGGTGGGGTGTTCGATCGCGACGGCCAGTGAAGGGGAGGGGAATCACGGACTGAGGTTGGTGCGCCGATGCGTATGCGGCGCAGATGACATCGAGGACTCGACGGCCAAAGCGCGCGTCGATGGGCGAAGGTGCACCGGCCACAACATCGCGAACCGTGAGCATCTGGTCGACGTAGCCAAGTTGTTCGATATGAGCATCGGTTACGCCGGGAAGTGCGGCAAGAACGACCGACTCGCCGTTGTGCTCGATACCCGGTTGCGGCATGAGTTCGGTGCGTACGACGCCGCTGTCGCTCGAGACTTGGATATCCCACACAGCATCGGGATGTCTCCAACTTGTTTCGATGCGAGCCCGCAGACCTGAAGCGAAGTCGATGAACACTTCGGCGTAGTCATCGACCTCAATGTCCGAAGAATGCTCAAGGTTGGCCTGCACGCCAACCGGCGCATCGGAACCGGCGAGCAGCAGAGCGAGGGCGATCGCGTGGGAACCGAGGTCGAACAACACGCCGCCGCCGCGGGTCGGGTCGAGGAATTCCCCCCAAGACGGTCGGGGCGAAAGTTGGCGGATCTCCATGTAGTTGAGTGAACCGATCTCTGTCACGAGTTGGCTGGTGCGCACGACAAGCGGCGAGAAGGCCAGATTCTCGGCGTAAACGACCTGACCGCCCGCTGCCACGATGGCATCGGCCTCGGCCAGTGTTGAGGCCAAGGGCTTCTCGACGAGCACAACGCAGCCAGCGGCGAGGGCCTGGAGGGTGCCTTCGGTGTGACGGTCCGGTGGGGTGCAGACCACCACGGCGTCGGCGCCGGCGGGAAGCTGGTCGAACGTAACTGCCTTGGCCCCGACCTGCCCGGCCCGCTCGGCGGCTCGGGCTTCGGTGCGCGAGGCAATGGCGAGGATGGGGGACTCGGTCGCCTCTGCTGCCATCGCATGGACGAGCGAGATCATGCCGGCACCGGCGAAGGCGAGATTCACGAGCGTGACGGTACCGCTTCGGCGATGAGCGAACTACGGTCGGTCCCTGATGGGGGATCTAGGGGAACTCAAAGGCATTGTCGTCGTCGATCTTTCGACGAATCTCAGTGGCGCGTACTGCTCGAAACTGTTTGCTGACTCCGGAGCGACCGTCACGCGGGTCGAGCCCCCCGAGGGCGATCCGCAGCGTCGTGCCCAATGGTCGGGTGTGCCCACCGAAGGCGATGCGCCACTCTTTCGTTATCTGCGCCATGGGCAACGCTCGGTAACTGCTGTTGCTGGCGATCCGATCATTGATGAACTGTGTGCTGCGGCCGACCTTGTCATCGTGAGCGGTCCGCCTCCTGGCGCATGGCCGGGAACGGTTGTTCTCTCTGCGACGCCTTACGGGCTGAGCGGTCCATTCGCTGATCGTCCCGCTACCGAGTTCACGCTGCAGGCCGATAGTGGTGCAGTCGCGATTCGTGGCGTGCGGGAGTTTCCACCGATTCAAATGGGTGGCCGCATTGTCGAGTGGGTCGGCGGTGCATACGGTGCAGTTTCATCTCTCGCCGCTGTGCAACGCGCTCGCCAAACCGGTGCCGGTGAGTTCATCGACCTTTCGGTCTTCGAGGTAGCGAACGTCACCGCTACGAACTACTCCGATCTTTTCAATTCGCTTGCCGGTCGTCCCGAACCCGATCCCACTATTCCGCCACGCACTGTAGAGATTCCATCAATCGAGCCAACGCTCGATGGCTGGGTCGGGTTCAACACCAACACGCGTGATCAGTGGGAATCGTTCTGCATTCTGATTGAGCGTCCCGACCTGCTTGAAACCGCAGAGTTCGCGGCATTAGCCGTTCGTAGTGCTCGCGCCGACGAGTGGAATGCCATGGTGCGCGAGTTCACGACGAAGCACACCACCGCTGACATTGTCGAACGAGCTGCGGCACTTCGAATTCCAGTAGCGCCTGTCGCCGACGGCAAACTCATCCTCGAACTTGATCACCCGCAGGAGCGCGGCGTCTTCGTACGTGATCCGCTTGATGAGTTCTCGATGCCTCGCCGCCCGTACCTCATTGATGGCGCTGTAGGCGGTGCGCCCGAACCTGCGCCGTCCGTGGGTGCGCAGAATGGCACGAAGATTCCGTTGCGCACCGATCGTCCGGCGGATGCGGGTACCCCACAAGCGTTGCCGCTTGCGGGTATCACTGTGCTTGACCTCACCGCATGGTGGGCCGGTCCTTCAGCGTCAGGCATGTTGGCCACCCTCGGCGCTGAAGTGATTCATGTTGAGTCAACACGTCGTATCGATGGCATGCGCACGGCTGGCGGAATGTTCTACAGCCGCCCACAGTGGTGGGAGTACAGCGCCTTCTTCTTGTCGGCCAACACAAATAAATATGACGTCACCCTTGACCTTGATCGACCGGAGGGCCGAGCGCTCGCGCTTGAGCTTGCAGCGAAGGCCGACATCGTGATCGAGAACTTCACGCCCCGTGTGGTCGAAGCTTTTGGTCTCGATTGGGATGCCATCAAGAGCGTGAATCCCCGAGCGGTGATGGTGCGTATGCCTGCGTTCGGTCTCGATGGACCATGGCGAGACCGTCCTGGTTTCGCTCAGACCATGGAACAAATCACTGGCCTCGCGTGGATGACTGGTCATCCCGAAGATCAGCCGCGTATCCAACGCGGACCTTGCGACCCCAATGGCGGATTGCACGCGGCATTCGGCGCTCTCATCGGACTTCAGCATCGTGATCGAACTGGTGAGGGTTGTCTCATCGAAGCGCCGATGTTTGAAGCAGCCATCAACGTGGCGGCAGAACCCGTCATCGAGTGGACCGCTCACCAACTTCTCGTGGAACGCGAAGGGAACCGTAGTCCCTATGCGGCGCCGCAGAACTTGTACGCGTGTGAAGGCTTTGAGAATTGGCTGGCAGTCTCCTGTGCGACTGACGAGCAATGGCAATCTCTGGCCGCGGTCATCGGACATCCTGAACTCGCGAATGATTCCTCGTTGTCAACGCTGGCCGATCGTCGTCGTGAACACGATCGGCTCGATGTGCTGATTGGGGAGTGGGCGGGCGAACGTGAGTTGAGTGATGCAGTTGCTGAACTCATCGCGGCTGGAGTTCCCGCTGCAGAAACCCGCGACAACCGCCGATCATCCGGTCATCCGCAAAATACCTACCGCGGCTATTGCGAAATGGTCGACCACGCGGTGGTGGGTACACACCCAACGCCAACCCTGCCGTTCCGCTTCGCCAGCGTTGACCATTGGGTTCGTATGCCAGCTCCAATACTTGGTGAGCACAACAAACAAATTCTTGGCGGATTACTTGGTCACTCAGATGAAGAACTCACAGAACTCGAAGAAAAAGGAATCATCGGCGATTGGCCGATGGGTGTTGAACGTTAAGTTCCGTTCGCTAGGTGCGGACTGTGTGGCGTGAACGGTTTGTAGAGAATGCTGGGAATATTTGAAGGAGAATCCGCAAATGACTGATCTGTTCGATACCTACAAGGTGATTGATGTCGACACGCATCTCACCGAACCACCTGATACCTGGACCCGTTCGTTCCCGGCATCGCTACACGACAAGGTTCCGCATATTGAGCGTGTCGATGGTGTTGATCAGTGGATGGTGAGCGGCGAACGCATTGGTGCGCCTGGCTACTACTCAATGGCGGGCTTCGACGGCATCATGCCGATCAGTACGCCGAAAACCTTCGACGACATTCACCCTTCGATGTTCGAAGCAAAAGCTCGTCTTGCGTTTCTCGATGAAGAAGGTGTCGACGCGCAGATCCTTTACCCAAACGTTGGCGGTTTCGGTAACGGCTACTTCCTTCGTCTTGGTGATCGCGAACTCGTTGCGCAATGTGTACGGGCCTACAACGACTTCTTGACCGATTGGTGCAGTGCCGATCCGTCTCGACTCATTCCGATTGCGGCCGTTCC
Organism: Actinomycetota bacterium; assembly: GCA_026393455.1. Classification (GTDB taxonomy): domain Bacteria; phylum Actinomycetota; class Acidimicrobiia; order Acidimicrobiales; family Acidimicrobilacustridaceae; genus Acidimicrobilacustris. The sequence continues at coordinate 10,134 of JAPLAE010000046.1, read as the reverse complement.
ATTCTGGGACCTTGATCTTGCAATCAGCGAGATTGAACGTTGTCTCGATATGGGCCACAAAGCCATCAACTTCTGCAACCAACCGCAGGATTACGGGCAACCGCCGCTGGCGAGCACGCACTGGGATCCGATCTGGAAGACGGTGCAAGACGCAGGCGTCCCTGTGAGTTTCCACGTTGGCGGTGGTTCCATGGGAACCCTGTTCGAAGACACCGCCAACATGGGATGGATGACCAACTTCGCCAAGGTCTCATCGATGATTTTCATGGACAACATGCGGTGCATGGCTGACCTCATCTTCGGCGGCATGTGTCACCGGTTCCCCGAGTTGAAGTTTGTGTCGGTCGAGTCGGGTGTTGGCTGGCTCCCCGGAGCGCTCGAAACTTTTGACTGGCAGTGGAACAACGGCGGCGTTCGTGATGAACACCCCGAGTACGAACTGACCCCGAGCGAATACTTCCGTCGCCAGTTGTACGGGTGCTTCTGGTTCGAGCAGAAGTCTGCGCTCGCAGCGATCGACGTTCTTCCCGACAACATCATGTTCGAGACCGATTACCCGCACCCCACGTGTATGCATCCGGGGCCGCGAACCGCTGCCACTCGGCCACGCGAGTACGCGCAAGAACTTCTGGGCGGCTTGCCGGAAGACGTGATCCGCAAGGTTCTCTACGAGACCGCCGCAAAGGTGTACGGCATCTAATGGCCACGTCAATTGTTCCGCCAGCGTTTGGCTCTGCGTTCATCATCTCTGAAGTTCGGGGACGCACACTTCACCTGCGTATCGATCGCATCGAGCGTCGTAACGCATTCACCCAGGACATGTACCGAGCGTTGAAGCGAGCGGCGATCTGGGCTGATGGTCAGGCCGAACTCGACTCCGTGTGCCTTACGGGTACCGATAAGTGGTTCGCTGCTGGTGGCGATATGGCCGGCAACTCTGAAGATCCAGAAGGTCTGGCCAACGAATGGGACGCCACCGACAACTTTCCTTTCCGACACATTGAACGCTGTCGCAAGATTTGGGTGGCACGTATCAATGGTCTGTGTCATGCGGGTGGACTTGATCTCGCGTTGCACTGCGATGTTGTGATTGCTTCCGCCGACGCTCGATTCAGAATTCCCGAGTTACTTCGTGGGATTCCCGATCCGTTCATGTCGGCTCGCATCGCTGAGGCCACTGGTATCGCCAAAGCGCGGTATCTGTTCTTCACCGCCGCAGAGATCTCTGCGACCGAAGCCGATGCCATGGGGTTGATCGGCAAGGTCGTGCCTCACGACGAACTCGAGGCGCATACCGAGTGGGTTCTTGAGCAGATATCCCTTACGGGGCCCGAAGCCCGAGCCGCAATTAAGCGCGACCTCAATGCCCGTTTGCCCATGCCCGATACCGGACTCTTCCATCGCACGATGATGGGCCCGGAAATGTTCGAAGGCATGAGGGCATTTGTGGAGAAGCGCCCCGTGGAGTGGCCGCGGGGCTGACCAAGCCGGGGCCGAAGTGGCCGGTACTGTTGGGCTCGGAATGAATAAGTTGATCCAGTTCGGAGCCGCAATTTTGAGCGGAGGTGTTGTCGTCGCTGTTGCGACAGCAATTCTCATTCCGTCAATTGCCCGGGTTGCGTCGGCAGTCGAGGGCGGCGATGGCGCTATCGATGTTTCTCAGTTTCAGGACTATGCCGTTCGTTCGCAGGTATTCGCGTCCGACGGCTCGCTGATCGCCACGCTGCACGGTGCCGAAAATCGTGATCCAGTTCCGCTCTCAGCGATGCCTGACACGATCAAGGACGCGGTGCTTTCCGTCGAAGACGCGCAGTTCTATGAACATGCGGGCATCAATCTTCGTGGACTTGTCCGCGCTCTGGTGCAGAACGTGCAATCAGGTCAGGTCGAGCAGGGCGGTTCGACCATCACGCAGCAATTAGTGAAGAAGGCGCTCCTTAGCGATGAGCGGGTGCTGAATCGAAAGACAAAAGAGGCGGCACTTGCTATTCGCCTCGAGGGGCAGTTGTCGAAAGATGAAATTCTTGAGCTGTACCTCAATACGATTTATTTTGGAAACGGGTCCTACGGCGTGCAGGCTGCTGCTGAAACGTATTGGGGGAAGCCCGTTGGAGATCTGAATTGGGCTGACAGTGCGTTGTTGGCGTCAATGATCTCGAACCCTGTTGAGAACGATCCAATTCTTCATCCAAAGAAGGCGAAAGAAGAGCGCAAACTTGCTCTCGACCGGATGGTCGCGAATGGTGTGATCACTCGTGCACAAGCGACTGAATTTGATGCACTGCCACTTCCAGTCGGACGTTGCACCGGGGTAGTCGTTGGTTTTAGGCCGGCCGATTGCGGCACAATCACGCAACCTCCAGAAGAGAGTTACTTCGTTGAGGAAGTGAAACAGCAACTTCTTGCCGATCCTCGGTTAGGAGCTACGTATGAAGAACGTTACGCGCAGGTCTTCGGCGGTGGGCTGCAGATCTACACCACGCTCGACCCTATTGCGCAAAACGCTGCACAAGACGCGCACGACAACACATTTCCTTCCTACGTTCGTTCCGAAGCCAACTCGAAAGGGATCACCACCGCGATGGTGTCAGTTGAGTCAGCGACTGGTGCAGTGCGAGCACTCGTTGGTGGTCCAGGGTTCGCTGATTACAAATACGACATCGCTACCCATGAGCCTGGTCGCCAGACCGGTTCAACGTTTAAGACCTTCGTCATTCTCACCGCGCTCGAACAAGGTGTACAGCCTGACGACACCATCGGTGGCGGTGGGTCGTGGCCGAGCAAGGGAACCACGCCAGACCCGTATGTCATTTCCGGAGGCGGGGGCACGCTCACCGGAGTGACTCAGGCCTCGTCAAACGGCGCATTCGTGCGTCTCGGCCAGACGGTTGGGCTCGAGAATGTGGTGTACACCGCTCAACGTCTCGGCGTGAGCAGTCAGTTCGACCCGCGAGCGAAGTCGATGCCCCTCGGTGTTTTCGATGTCACCCCGCTGGAAATGGCTTCGGCGTACTCGGCCATTCCAAACGGTGGCGTCCGTCAACCTTCCTACTTCATCGATCGAGTCGAAGATCGAACAGGCAAAGTGCTCTTTGCCCACGAGGTGAATCCCACTCGTGCAGTGAGTTGGCAGAGTGCATGCTTGGCTACGCAAATTCTCGCCGCCAACGTTGCAGCAGGAACGGGTACGAATGCGCAATTGCGAGGTCAATCTGCGGCGGGCAAAACCGGCACGACGGAAAGCAACACCAATACTTGGTTTGTGGGATTCACTCCGCAACTGACAACGGCCGTTTGGATGGGCATTCCAGCGGTGGGCACCAAGTCAATGGGCAATCTCGGAGGTCAAGAACAGTTTGGCGGTTTGTGGCCAGCCACGATCTGGCACAACTTCAATCAGGCCTATGTCGATAAGACGAAGCAAAAGCGTGTGGAGTTCCCAACCTGCATCCCGTCGACCCGTGCGGGCAAACCGGCCTCCGGAGCGAGCGACCCCCTGGGACTTCTGAATGGCGGCCTGGATCCTGTGGAGGAGTCCACGACAACCACCACGAGCAAGACCACCACCACCACAAAGGCCACTTCGACGACGACGAGACCTTCTACGTCAAGTTCGTCAACCGCATCGACGACAACGAGTTCCACGACGACCACCTTGACGCCGCCCACCACGGCGAGTCCGAACTGATCGATGAGGCAGCGGCAGCGCCGACGCGTAAGGCTGGTCCCATGAATGATCTTGATCGGCTCCTTGAGTTACAGGACAACGACACCGCCACCGATCAATTGCGGCACCGGCGCACGACGTTGCCCGAGCGGGCGGCGCTGGTGGAGCTTGATCTCAAAGAAAAGAAGTTGCGGGCCGACGTTGCCGAGCCGCAAAACGAACGTGATGGTTTGGCTCGTGATCAGAAGCGACTTGAAGATGAAATCGCAACGGTTGAGGGTAAGGCAGTGCACGTCGACAAGCAGCTCTATGACGGATCGATGACCTCACCAAAAGAAGCACAAGGATTGCAGGCGGATCTTGAATCGTTAAAGCGGCGTCAGGTAACGCTTGAAGATGAAGTTATTGAACTGATGGAAAAGATTGAGCCGCTCGACGAAATGCTTTCGAGTTCGAAGATTGTGTTGGCGGCACTCGAGGCTGAACGATCCGCAACGATCGCTTCGCTCGCTGCCGCCGAAACGGCTGTCGATCAAGAACTCGCGGCGACGCTTGCAGCACGGCAGTTGCTTGTCGATGCTGTCCCTACCTCGCTTGTTGCGGAATATGAACGTATCCGTGGGGGAGCCGGAGGCATTGGAGTCGCACGCTTACAAGGTGCAACCTGCCTCGGTTGCCACATCTCGATGGCCGCGGCGGAAGTCGATGTAATAAAACGGCTTCCCGCCGAAGAACTTGCGTACTGTCCCGATTGCGGGAGATTGCTGGTCCGATGATTCTCTGGTTCGCCGGAGTCAGTTTCGTCTTTGTGTGGTGGGTCTTCCGAAGCCCAGCACTTGATTATCGACTCGTGATGCTTGGCTCGATACTTCCGGTCGGTGAGGTTGTCTTCGGAGGGCCGCGTGTACTGCACGCGCTTCTTGCACCGGTTGCGTTGCTGGGCATTCTGATGTTGGCAACGCAGAAGCGTCGTCTCGTCAGGCGAAGGTGGATCGGTATTCCGATCGGCATGATGATGCATCTTGTGCTCGACGGCATTTGGGCTCGTCCGAAAGCCTTCTGGTGGCCATTTTTCGGGGCTGACTTTGGAACCGGGGGGCTCCCCGAATTCGGGCACTCGGTCACACTCACGGTGATCTTCGAACTCGTTGGCCTCGCCTGCTTCGTATGGGCGTGGAAAGCCTTTGATTTTAGAAATCCAAAAACACGCGATCGGTTTGTGCGTACAGGCCACCTCTCGCGTGAATCCACTCAACCACCGCCCACCTGTTAGGTCTTGACATGCTTCATATCGTTCGACACGGTCGCACTGAACACAACGCATCGGGTCTGTTGCTTGGCCGGATTGATCCGCCGCTTGACGACCTTGGTCGAGATCAGGCTGTCGCACTTGCGGCGGCGATCGGTCCAGTAGATCGGTTAATCACGAGTCCGCTGTTGCGAACACGACAAACCGCCGAGGCATTTGGGGTCGAACCAGTCGTCGACGAACGATGGATCGAACTGGATTACGGCGACTTTGACGGAGTGCCGCTTGCTTCGGTCGAGTCCGAGATTTGGAAAGCGTGGCGCACTGACGTTGAATTCTCTCCGCCCGGCGGAGAATCGCTTCGCCAACTGGGCGAGCGGGTTTCATCGGCGCTCGATGACCTTTCCGCAGCCGAGGATCCTGATCTGACCACCGTTGTCGTGACGCATGTTTCGCCGATTAAGGCGGCGGTGTGTTGGGCGCTGGGTGTCGATGATCTTGTGTCTTGGCGTTTATGGGTGGCAACGGCATCGATCACGTCGATCGCCGTCGGTGGCGGTCTCCGAGCACTACACGGGTTCAATGACATTGCTCATCTTCGGGCAGCGGGGTTGGCCGACCGCTAGCGTCTCCATCACTTCTCGTCGTTGAAAGGAACTGTTATGACCATCGTTATCCGAGGAACGCTTCCCGTCCGTGCCGACAAACGTGAAGAAGCGATTGCGGCCTTCATTGCTGTCTCTGAAGGCTCAGAGTCCGAGGCTGGATGTCAGACCTACCGGTTCTCCGAAGACGTGCGTGAGCCAAACACGTTCATCATCACCGAGCACTGGGATGACGAAGCGGCGCTCGGCGGTCATTTCCAGACTCCCCATATGGCGGCATTCACTGCAGTGGTGGGCGATCTTCTCGCTGGTGCGCCCGACGTCGTGAAATACGAGGTCAGTAGTTTCGGACCGCTCCACGGTTAATCGATGACTGATCCCGAGGTTCCTTTCGCGCCCGGCCAAAGTACGACTCACAGCCCACTCGAATGCACCGCGTGTCAGGCGATCGACGCGTTTGATGGAACCGTCGATGGAGTCTTGTTCGGCGGAGGCAAGTACCACGTTCCGAACGAAAGATCGGCGTGGCAGATTGTTCGTCGCAAACAGGATGAAGTCGCCGATCACGTAACGAACTTCGCTGGATCGCTGAAGTTTGTCTATCTGCATTCCGTTTGGTTTCTCATCTGGGTCTTACTAAACGTCGGGCTCGTTGGTTCCGCGTTGAAGTTTGATCCATTTCCATTCGGATTATTGACGATGATTGTCAGCCTTGAGGCGATCTTCCTCTCGACCTTTGTGATGGTGAGCCAGAACCGGCAAGCAGCTAGGTCGGATCTGCGGGCACAACTCGATTTTGAAACGAATCTTCGTGCCGAGATTTGGGCCATTCATATCGGCGCCAAATTGGGTATCGATCACGAACATGTGGAAGATATCGTTCGTCAAGCGATCGAGGCGTCCGATGGAACAAGCGCGCCAAAGGGCCTATGAGCAGAAGTCGTCTGGGGTTCACGTTGGCGGGGATGGCGATTCTCGTGCTGCTCGGGCCAGTGGGCTGTGGCTCGGGCACACACCAAGACGCGAACCCATCGGGTGGATCGGGCAGCGAGGTTGCCGAGTCGACCACTGCTGCACCTACGACAACGACGACAATCAAGGTCTATGCCCCCAACGCCTTCGACCAAACAGATGCGCTTCTTGCTGAACGAGTGAAGACGGCAGGACTCGCTGGTGGGATGGTGCGTCTCAGTCGTGCCGATGGATCAATTATTCATGAGAAATCCATTGGGTCGATTACGGGATCAACGGCGCTCTCGGTCGCATCATCGACAAAGTGGATCACTGCAGCGGTCCTGATGACCTTTGTCGACAGCGGTGTTGTCGGGCTCGATGACGACATTTCGAAATGGCTTCCGGAATTTGCGTCCGATAAGCCAGCGATCTCTGCTCGGCAGTTGCTCGATCACACATCGGGGGTCCGAGACAACACTTGTCAGGGCGGCGGCATGTCCCTTGCCGCATGCGTCAAAGCGATCGCCAGTCCCGCACGTCAGTTTCCGGCGGGCTCAAAGTTCTCCTATGGGAATTCGGACTTCCTCGTAATCGGTCGGCTGATTGAGGTGCTCGGTCAGTCAGATTTCGCCACTCTTGCGAAGCAACGAATCACCGGGCCGTTGCAGATGGACGCGACCTCATGGCCCGGAGCGCCGGCGATGGCGAATTCTGCGTTTGGAGTTCGAGTGACCGTGGATGATTACGGGAAATTTCTCAACATGGTGCTGCATCGAGGCATGGTGAACGGAACGAAGGTGCTGAGTGAGCCCGCTGTCGCAATGATGGTGTCGAACCAGGTAGCGGCCTACGACACAACGAAAGACTTTTCAGTGGGAATCACCAAGATTCCGCGTTACGGGCTTGGGTGTTGGCCCGACGTCGTCGATGAGTTCGGGGCGACGGTTGTCGTGAGCGGTAACGGGGGAATGGGTTTGTATCCGTGGGTGGATTACTCCACGAACACGTGGGGGATCATTGGAGTGCAAGACGAACGAGGAGCTCAAGTAGCTGTGCCGGCCTCGCAGAAAGTTGAAGTAGAAGCACGAGCGGCGATCGCTCGGTAGCGTCCCCCCATGCCGAATCGCCATATGTTCGCCCGCGCCGCTTTGACCGTCGGCGTCGTTCTTGCTGTGACCGGGTCGCTACTGACACTCAACCCACTGCAGGCTGGAGCGCACGCGATCGTTGACCTTCAGAAATCTGATGCCATCGTGGGCCGAACCAGCGCCATGACGCTTGAGATCCAACACGGGTGCATCACCGGTGGCGGCGGGACAGTGAAGTTCGTTGCGCATTTCGCGGCAGCGTTTGGTGAGGTCACCCCCGGTTCCGTGCCTGGGTGGACCGCGGTAGTTGCGGGTGGCATTACGACCACGACCGGCACGACGACTACGACTGCAGATGGTCAAACGGTGACCTGGACTACGAACGGCGCGGCGCAGCCATTCTCGACTGCACTCGTGGTTCCCCTCACTGTTCGCTGGCCGAATCGGGCGGGCGCCTACGGCACGGTGGTTTCGCAGACGTGCAGCAATCCCGCTGATGAGACCGTCTGGAGCACTCCGGCTCAGCCCGCCACCGTTGGCGTACTGTCGCCGCCTCTAACTCCGTTGGCCACTGTGTGTGTGCTGCCTGCGCGTCTTGCGAAGTCCGCCACTTGGCCAAAGAGAACGACACGGACGATCGAACGGCTTTGCTCGAAACTGCGCTGAGCGCTTTACTCATAACGCGAAAACGTTTCCGATTTTTCGGCGAGGGCAACACGCGCTGAATCCAAATACAACGCTGTCGCTAACAGTTTGAGAAACTGAACAGCGGGTGGTTGCGGTTACCAACCCAGCGAATGCTGATCGACAACTTGTGTTCGGCTCGTTGTTGGTGGAACGGGTCTGCGAGACTTCGGTAATGAATGGCTGGGACTCAGTGCACGCCAGTGCGCTCGCTGATGGCAAGGGCTGGTACTTCGATCCCGACACAAGACTGTTGGTGTTGACAGAGATCTCCCTCCTTGCGAGAGGTCACTGCTGCAGTTCTGGATGTCGCCATTGCCCGTACCCGCTCACAGCCACCGAATCAGACGGGCCCGAACCGTCCGAATAGTTCGGCACTAGAGCGGCGAACTGTTGGTCATCGCGGACAAATCACGTACAAATCACGTACAAATCGTAGACAACGCAAAGAAGGCCGGCATCGAGCAGGGTTCGATGAGAGACATTGCAGTGTTGGGTTGAGGCGATGCCTCGCGAACCCTCGGAGTCGTACTGCTTGTCTTTGGGCTTCTTATCCGACGAATGCTGGTGCGACTAGATCTGCCGTCGAGGTTTTTGTTGTTGCTGTTGTTGTCGTTGGGGTGCCAGCAACAACTGCCGTCGAGGTTTTTGTTGTTGCTGTTGTTGTCGTTGGGGTGCCAGCAACAACGGAAGGGTCAGAGATGCCAACGGCATTGGTTGCGGTGACCGATACGTAATAGGTCGTTCCGTTGGTCAGGCCGCTAATCGTGCACGAGGTGGCCGTTGTTGTCGTGCAGCTCAGGCCCCCTACGGAAGCCGTGGCGGTATAGCCAGTGATGGGGCTGCCGCCAGTATTGGTTGGTGCACTCCACGAAATTGTTGCTTGAGCATTCCCTGGTGTGGCAGTGACGTTGGCGGGAGGTTGTGAGGGAAATATGATCCTCGACACGGTGGCGCTGTCGAAGTTCGTCACCCACACGCTCGATCCGTCAGGACTCACAGCAACGCCGCGGGGGTTAGTGCCAACAGCAATTGAGGTGACGGCTTCGGTGGCGGTGTTAATGCGCGAAACGGTGCCGCTGCCAACGTTCGCCACCCACACACTCGATCCGTCAGGACTCACAGCAACGCCACGGGGTTGTGTGCCGACAGCGATTGAGGTGACGGCAGTTGTCGAAGGTGTGACTGCACTCGCAAGTCCAGACAACGTCATCACACTGAGAGTGGCAAACGCTGTTGCAAGGACCAGAGCGTTGCGAAAGAACCGAATACCTGCGAACTGACTACTGGTCATCATCTCAAAGCCTTTCAAAGCCTTTCAAAGTCCGAGACCCTTAGCCCGGACAAAGCCCCCTGCTAACAGGAATCGGAGCAATTTATAGGAAAAGGTAGGCACAAGGCGGCAACGATTTGGAGTTCGGGCCGAAGCGCGGGCCTGAACGCGCTCGCGTATGCAGCCGTTGTGTAACCGAGCGACTTTCCGTGGATCGCAACGTAGAGAGGGACCGCCGCGATGCCCGTCCCTCTCTACGTTTTTCCGGGTGGGCGTTGAGGGACTCGAACCCCCGACCCTCTCCTTGTAAGGGAGATGCTCGTCAACGCTGTGCAAACCACGAAGATTGCAGTGTTTGTCACCTTCACCTGTAAGCGTCACGGAACAGGTTAGAGGGCAAAATTGAGAGAGGATCTCGGCTTCCACTCCGCTTCCACCCACAGAATCGGGCAGACGAAGATTCAGTCGAATAGATGCAGCGCAGGAGTTCCCGAAGGCGAGTCTGGACCGATTCAGCTCTTGTTGTTCGGATCGAACGTCAGTGATTGACGACGTCGAGCAGCAACAGCAGCCATACCCGAACCGAGCAGAGCCGCACCAACACCGAATTCAAT
>JAPLAE010000028.1 GCA_026393455.1 Actinomycetota bacterium | reverse complement strand
GGAATGCGAAGACCGTTGTCATCGCCGTGACACATGATGAGTCCGCCAACCATTCGAGTTGAAACTCCCCATGACGTTGTCCACGCATGTTGCTGCGTACCTTCGTTATCAAGGAACTGAATATCGAATGCCTTGGAGAAGTTCTGACCAAGTTCATGGCTCGTACCCATTTGCAGAGCTTTTCCGTCACCCATCATCGCTTCGCAGGTCATCGTGTTTGTTGCGCCAGCGAAACGTTCCTTGATGGTTTTGCGCCCAACAATGACGGGCATGGCCAGAACGTCGCGCATGAATGATGCATACACGTCATAAAGAATGCGTTCGGAATACTGACGGCCATCTTCTTCAGACACATGCGCGGTGTGTCCTTCTTGCCAAAGGAACTCGCTCGTGCGCAGGAAGATGCGCGGACGCAATTCCCATCGAACAACGTTGGCCCACTGGTTCAGCAAAAGTGGAAGGTCGCGGTAGCTCTGCACCCACTTCGCCATGAACTCGCCGATGACGGTTTCTGATGTGGGACGAACAACGACGGGCTCTTCGAGTTCTTTTCCACCGGCGACGGTAACGACCGCAAGTTCGGGACTAAAGCCTTCAACGTGCTCGGCCTCGCGCTTGAGGTAGCTCTCGGGAATGAACAGTGGGAAGTACGCGTTCTTTGCTCCGGCCAGTTTGATGCGGCGATCAACCTCAGCCTGCATCTGTTCCCAGATGGAATAGCCATAGGGGCGGATAACCATTGTGCCGCGCACCGGACCGTTGTCGGCCAGTTCCGCCTTGGCAACAATGTCTTGATACCAGCGGGGGAAATCTTCAGACTGCGGTGTGAGAACAGGGGCCTTTGCCATGGCTCATGATGCTAGGCGACGCCTTCTCAGGCTCCCGTCACAGCCGACAGGGTCAATCGAGTTTACGGATCAGTTCGATGCGCTCTTCAGCGTGATTGGCATCGTCACCCTTGTCGTCGAGCAGTGCCATGCGATCGGCTTCCGCTTCGGCGGCTGCGCCCTCGTCCTTGCGACGAAGCGCTTCTTCGACTCCCCCGTCGGCAATGATCTGCGCCCACTCGACGAGGGATTCAACCATCTCAGATTCCGGCACGACCTTGACGACTTCACCCTTGACAAACAAGTGGCCACGCTTTCGACCAGCAGCAATTCCGAGGTCGGCTTCGCGAGCTTCGCCTGGTCCGTTCACGACACAACCCATTACGGCAACTTGAATGGGAATGTTCAAGCCCGTGAGTGCCTCTTGCGCTCGGGCAGCAACATCGATGACATCAACTTCGGCGCGGCCACAGGACGGACACGCGATGAGATCGAGACCGCGTCGTTCTCGCAGGCCAAGACTTTCAAGTAACCAACGACCAGCGCGCACTTCTTCGACCGGATCAGCAGTGAGCGAGTAGCGAATCGTGTCGCCAATTCCTTCGGCCAACAACGTGGCCATACCTGCCGTGGCCTTTACGAGCCCCGCAGGAGGTGGACCCGCCTCGGTCACGCCAAGATGCAGCGGGTAATCGACCGTGTCGGCGAGCAACCGGTAGGCGTCGATCATTAACGCAACATTCGAGGCCTTCACCGAAATCTTTACATCGTCGAAGCCAACCTCTTCGAAATACGCGAGTTCGCGCTTGGCTGATTCGACCATTGCTTCGGCAGTGACTCTTCCGCCGTACTTCTCATACAGCTCGGGATCGAGAGAACCGCCATTGACACCGATCCGAATCGGGATGCCGCGATCTTTTGCTTCGAGGGCAACGGCCTTGATGTGTTCGGGCCGACGAATGTTGCCGGGGTTCAGCCGTAAACCTTGAACGCCTGCTTCCATCGCTTCAAGAGCGCGCCGGTACTGATGGTGAATATCGGCGATGATGGGCAGCGGCGAACGCGGAATGATGTGTGCAAGACCTACAGCAGATTCTTGTTCGTTGCACGTGCATCGCACGATGTCGCAACCGGCACCGGCAAGCGCGTAGATCTGCTGCAAGGTGCCTTCGACATCGGCCGTCTTGGTGGTCGTCATCGACTGGATCGTGATGGGTGCGCCGCCACCAACGGCAACATTGCCAACGTGCAACTGACGAGTTACGCGTCGCTGGTATCGGGTCTGCGGGAAGAGCTCGCTCACGATGATGAGGTTAGGGCTACGGCGAGAGTTTCACGGGGTCCACGGCATCGAGATACAGCGTGGACGCGAAGAGCCCGACCATGAGAAGCACCACCACATAGGTGACGGGCATCAGTTTGGCCATGTCGACCCGATAAGCCTTACCCGACATACGGGTGCGAATCTCTTCATAGGTAGCAACGGCAATATGTCCGCCATCAAACGGCAACAACGGGGCCAGGTTGATGAGACCCAGGAAAATATTGACCGTGGCGAGCAGCGCTAATACGCCCGCCCAGCCCGCTTGCTCACCAAGTTGGGTGCCCACGTTCACAATGCCGAGCAGCGACATCGGACGATCAGCGTTCGATGAGACCGTCGGAGCGGGCGCTGCCCCTGAAGACGCCGACCCTGCAGGTTCGACTGAACCCGAAGACGTGGAGCTTCCACCGTTGGCAACCTGCGTCGCCAACTTTCCAATACCTGATGGCGAGAAGATGCGGCCGATTCCCTGCACTGATCCAACAACGGTGTCACCGAACGCACTGAACGCTTGTCCGGTTGCTTCCACGATGCCGGCATGCACGAGCACCGAACGGGGACTAACGCCAAGGAAACCTCGGTACCCGTCGATCGGCAATGCAATGGGGCCATCGATCGTGGTTGTGAACGCGCGGTCGTTACGATCGAACGTGACGACTACCGGACCTAAAACTCGAAGCATCGCCGACTGCGCTTCGGAATAGGAAGACACAACGGTGTCGCCCACCTTCGTGACTCGATCACCTGGAACAAGCGGCTGCAACGCACGGGCACCATCGGCGTTGAGCGACCAACCGATGGTGGCGGGAATCGTGAACTGTTCGTCGCCACGTTGAATAGTGAGTTCACCAACGGTGCCGCCGTGTGCGCGGATCGTCGAGGTGAAGTCATCGAACGCACCTACCGGTTGGCCATCGAACGCCAAAATGCGGTCGCCTGGCTCTAGGCCAGCCGCAGCAGCAGCCGAACCACCTGAAACTGACTCGATCTTCCACTTATCGGCTGACGGGTGACCGAACCCAGCAAAGACGACAACAAGCAACAACAAACCCAACACGATGTTGACCACCGGCCCAGCAAGAACAACCGGCATGCGCTGCCAATAAGACTGTGCCCGATAGGTGCGCTCTTCATCATCGGTGGTTTCGATTTCTTCAAGACCATGCATGCCGATGATGCGCACATAAGCGCCGGCAGGAATCAATTTGAGTCCGTACTCGGTTTCGCCGCGTCGAAATGACCACACGCGCGGGCCGAAACCAATAAAGAACTCGGTGACCTTCATTCCGTTGCGCTTCGCCATGAGAAAGTGACCCATCTCATGCAGAAAGACCGACGCAACAATCGCAACGATGAGGACGAAGAGCCAAATACGAGTAAACGCCACCCACCCGAGCAAGGAAAGGAGAAGTCCCAGCAGCACGATCTGGTTTCCAAAAATTTGCTCAAGCAACGCCGGCTTGGCTACGACTGTTGAGTCGCCTTCGTTCCCGGCTTCAACCTCGGTTGGAGTCGTCATGTGCGCACCGCCGTCGCGAATCGACTGAGTTCTTCCGATGCAACTCGCCGTGCCTGAGCATCGGCCTCAATAACCGACGGGGCATCTGTTGCCGGCGCACCGTCGTGACGATCGAGAGTGGCCGCAATGATCGCGGCGATGTCACGCCATGCGATCTGGCCTTGAAGAAAAGCGTCGACCGCAACCTCGTTTGCCGCGCTGATCCAGGCCGGTGCCGTTCCACCAGCGCGGCCAGCGTCATAGGCAAGGGCCAAACACGGGAATGCCTTGAGGTCGGGCGGTTCGAAATCCAGACGGCCAAGCCTCGACCAATCGATGCGACCGAATGGTGTTGTTATGCGATCGGGCCAGGCCAACGCGTAGCCAATGGGCAGACGCATATCGGGTGTCGATAGTTGCGCAATGGTTGATGCATCAGTGAACTCGACCATTGAGTGCACGATCGACTGCGGGTGAACAACGACATCGATCTCGTCGAAACCTATGCCATAACCAGCGTCTCCTGCCGGGACACCAAAGAGTTCGTGCGCTTCGATCACCTCGAGGCCCTTATTCATGAGCGTCGAAGAATCGATTGTGATCTTGGGACCCATGCTCCACGTCGGATGAGCCAGCGCATTTTCGATCGTGACATTTGCGAGGTCTTCGGCGCTGCGGCCGCGAAACGGGCCGCCACTTGCTGTGAGAAGCAGTCGAGCAACTCGGTTTCGATTATTGGTCGCACGAAGACACTGGTGGATGGCTCCGTGTTCACTATCGACGGGAACAAGTTCAGCGCCAGGAGTGCGGCGCGCAATCTGCACAACAGGGCCGGCAGCAATCAACGATTCTTTATTGGCCAACGCAAGTCGTCGACCTGCTTCGAGTGTGGCCAATGTGACCGACAAGCCAGCAAACCCGACCACACCGTTCACCACGACATCGGCCTCGAGGGCGAGGCTCGCCATAGCGTCGGCACCGCCACGAACTTCAATACCGGGGAGCTCGGCAGCAATGAATTGAGCGGCGTCGGGATCACTAATCGCGACAACAGTGGGTCGATAACGACGGGCCTGTTCGATGATCACTTCAGGTTGGCGACCCGTGGCCCCAAGCGCGGTGAGTTCGAAGTGTTCCGATTCGGCGTCGATGACCTCGAGCGCTTGCGTACCTATCGAGCCGGTAGATCCGGCGAGGGCGACACGGGTCAACGACATAGATTCAGCCTACCGAGAGAGAATCGACGATTCTCCGCGGGTTCAGCCCAATCCGAGGATTCGCACGACGTAGTAGGTCGTGGGCAGGACGAAGAGGAGGGCATCGAAGCGATCGAGTAGCCCCCCATGCTCTGGCAGCAACGAACCCATGTCCTTGAGGCCGAGATCACGTTTGAACTGTGACTCCGCAAGATCGCCCAAGGGAGCCACGATGGCGAGGACGACCGCAAGAACAAGTGCCTTGCCTGCACCTAACGAACTCACACCTAGGACGACAACAAGCACAAAGACGGCAAAAATAGTGGCCGCAATTCCGCCAACGAGCCCTTCGACAGTTTTATTCGGAGAGATCGTGCTCAGCGGGCTCCGACCCATCGCTCGACCGAAGAAGAACCCACCGACATCGGTAGCGACCGCAGCGATGACTGCAACAAGCAGCAAGCTCACACCCTGAGATGGGATGTCGACGATCAGCGCGGCAAAACTGCCAAGGACACCGATCCAAATAACGCCGATAAGCGTGATGCCGAGGTTGGCAGTCGGACGAGCTCGCCCACTCGCGCTACTGAGGTACCACACAACACCGAAGATGAACGTGAGAACGATGATTGCCGGAATCGCAGACTCGCCCTTCCAGTAACACGCAATCGGAAGTCCGGCCACTGCTGCAAGGCCAAGCAACGTTGCGGGTCGAAATCCGCTGCGCTGCATGGCGGTGAAAAACTCGAACCCTGCGGCAACCAGTACAACCTCGATGAGAAGCATCGCGGGCGCAGGACCAGCCTTGAACAAAAGCGCGGCAACGATTGCCATCCCGATACCAACTGCGGCAGCAATTGGAATATTGCGACCCTTTGCGCCTTCAGGCGCATTTTCTTCTTTTGGCTTGCGCGTGCGTTCAGCGCGCGCCGCGGGAGGTGGGGGCGGAGCTGGAGCCTCGGCCGGGGAACCGACAAGGTCGGGCGGAAGAAGGATCGCTGACAACGGATCGATGTCGATACCAGCAGAACGAGCGGCACGTCCTCGGCGAGAACCACGGCGACGCGGCTGCGGATCGAGTTCGACATCGTCGAAATTCAGATACGCCTCGTCAGAGATGCGTTCATCGGTGTCGAGCGCGCCAAGCCGCTCAGCGACTGGTTCATCGGGTTCGACCGACCCGAGATCGGCAAAAAGATCGCCGTGCTCGGTTGTGTCGTGCTCACTTCGAAAACGCGGGGTATCGGTCATCGATGCGCTGTCGTCATCGTTTGCGTTGTCACCGATGACAACGGCAGGCACCTGACCCGTAGCCGGCTCGGTCCAATGAGGCATTTCGTGTTCACCGGTTGGAGGCCCGACATTCATCACTGGTGGCGGAGGGGGCGGAAGTTCGCGTTCGGGAAGTCGAGTGGCGACATCGGGACGACTCGATGCCTCAGCAATCTCGTCAACGGTGATGATCCGAACTTCTTCGGGATCGCCTGGCGCTCTCGGTTCTCGGGACAGGTCATCAGGCGCCATCAGTCCTCCATCAATTCAATTTCCTTGGCACCCAGTGCGCCACCGATTTCTGCCTCTTGGGTGTGAATGATTTTGTCGAGTTCTTTCTCGGCGCGTTCAAGTTCGTCTTTCGACAGGTCTCCCGACTTTTCGAGCGCCTCAAGTTCTTGGCGAGTTGATCGTCGCTGATTGCGTAGCGAGACCTTGCCTTCCTCCGCCATGTTCTTCACGACCTTCACAAGTTCTTTCCGACGCTCACCAGTGAGTGGAGGAAAGGTGAGGCGAATCGAAATTCCGTCGTTACTTGGGTTGA
The DNA here is from genome assembly GCA_026393455.1 of Actinomycetota bacterium. GTDB lineage: Bacteria > Actinomycetota > Acidimicrobiia > Acidimicrobiales > Acidimicrobilacustridaceae > Acidimicrobilacustris. The sequence continues at coordinate 1,886 of JAPLAE010000028.1, read as the reverse complement.
GCCCCAGATCGGACTGCTGAAGTGCACGCTCGATCGCTCCGATCGCTCCCTTGTCGTAGGGAGTGATGAGAAGTTGCCGAGCTTCAGGAACATTGAAGCCAGCGATTTGTTGCAACGGAACTTCCGAGCCGTAGTAGTCGACCAGAATTTTCTCGACGAGAGCAGGCGCTGCTCGTCCGGTGCGAATAGACGCGAAGTCGGCGCGCGTATGAACGACGACCTTCTTCATCTTGTCGACTGTTTCTGCAAGCAGCAGGTCGGCCATCTCTGATGTCATCAGAACACTCCAGGAGAAATCGACAAAAGCGACGGGGACTCCAACAACCGTCTCAACGGACGAGAGTACCGACCGAACCACCCTCAAGTAGCGAACGGACGTTGCCCTCGCCGGTGAGATCGAACATAACGATGGGCAGATTGTTGTCCATACAAAGGGTGATCGCCGTGGAATCCATAGCCCGAAGCCCCTGATTGAGGACATCGAGGTAGGTGACCTCTTCGAGTTTGGTCGCCTCAGGGTTGGTCCGGGGGTCGTCGGTATAGATGCCGTCGGTCCCCGAATGGGTGCCCTTCAGCAGAACTCCAGCTTCAATCTCAACCGCCCGCAGCGCAGCGGTGGTGTCGGTGGTGAAGAACGGGTTGCCCGTTCCGCCGGCGAAGATCACGACGCGCCCCTTTTCGAGGTGTCGCACCGCCCGACGGCGGATGTACGGCTCAGCAACCTGTGCCATCTGGATAGCGGACTGCACGCGAGTGGGTTGACCCAATTGCTCAAGCGTGTCTTGCAGTGCAAGCGCATTGATCACTGTGGCAAGCATTCCCATGTAATCGGCTTGCGCGCGATCCATACCAGCGCCGGCGCCAACCATTCCTCGCCAGATATTTCCGCCACCAACAACAATGGCGATCTGAACGTCGGGATGATCAGCGAGAACATCAACGATGTCCTTCGCTATGCGTTGCACGACATGACCGTCGATGCCGTAACCGGCATCGCCAGCGAATGCTTCACCCGAAACCTTCAGAAGGACCCGCGACCAGCGGGCGGGTGCGGATGCCATCAGGCCCCGATGAAAACCTGAGCGAAACGAACGAGCGTTGCGCCGGCAAGTAAATCGATAATCGATTTCTTGTCGTCCCGCACGAACTGCTGTTCCAGGAGAACCTGTTCCTTGTACCAGCCGTTGATTCGTCCTTCGACGATCTTCGGCCAGGCCGCTTCAGGCTTTCCTTCAGCCTTCGTGATGTCGAGAAGCGCTTGACGCTCGCGCTCGACATCTTCGGCCGGAACTTCGTCACGGTTGAGGTACGCCGGCTTCGAGAACGCGATGTGCACCGCGAGATCATGAGCGACCTCTTTGGTTCCACCTTGGAGTTCCACAAGTACGGCATTGACGCCACGACCATCTTGAAGATGCAGATAGGAGTCGAGGATGTTGTCGCCGGCGGCATCGAAACGAACGACGGTGCCGAGTTCGATGTTTTCTTTCTTGGCGATCTTCAGCGCGTCGAGTTCCTCGCTGAGTTCAGACACCGCATCGGCGCCCTTTTCAACAACGATTTCGGTGAGGTCTTGCACCACTGAGATGAAATCAGCAGCTTTGGCCGAGAAATCGGTTTCGCTCTTGAGCTGCACGATGGCGCCGACGGAACCATCGACAACCACACACACTGAACCCTGTGAGTTTTCGCGGTCGCCGAGCTTGGCAACTTTGGCCAGACCCTTCTCGCGCAACCACTGCTTTGCGGCTTCGAAGTCGCCATCGTTTTCGGTGAGCGCCTTCTTGGCGTCCATCATTCCGGCGCCAGTGATCTGACGAAGGTTCTGGACGTCCTTGGCGGTGAATTCAGCCATGGGGGTTTAGGACTCCTGGGTCGTTTCGTTT
>JAPLAE010000025.1 GCA_026393455.1 Actinomycetota bacterium | reverse complement strand
GCCATCGGGCCAGCGACCAATTGCAAGATCGGGGATGAGGACATCGACTGGCCCGGCTCCCGCTACCGTGCGAATCTCGAATCCACCTCGTTGCAGCGCGTCGATCCAGGTATCGGCCACGATAGAGACACCATCGGTTCCCCGGAGCCGGAACGAGAGCACTGCGCACGTGGACATTGACACCAAAAGGGGACGAGGGTGACCGACGGGATTGACGGCGAAGGCCTCACGCTATCGGCCGATCCTGATGAGGTCCGTGCTGCGGCTCGCTCCGTCCTCGAGGCCAATTGGCGCCCCGAGGGCTACACCGTTCCGAATGCATCGGTGTATCCGTTCCAGTGGCTGTGGGATTCCTGCTTTCACGCCATCACATGGGCGGACCTCGGCGAGCCCGATCGGGCTCGCAGCGAACTGGCACACTTGTTCCGCACCCAGAACTCCGAGGGTTTCGTTCCCCATATCGATTACGAGTACGCACCGAACCATCACAGTGACTTCTGGAAGCGCGAGGGGCATTCCTCGATCACGCAACCGCCGATGTTCGGTCATGCAATTGCCGAGCTAGCTCGTCGCAACATTGATGTCAGCGATCTCGTTGGGCCAGCAACTGCCGGACTCAACTTTCTCTTTGACACGCGGTCGCGCATCGAAGGTTTGATCGCGTTATGTCATCCGTGGGAAAGCGGGGGCGATGATTGTCCACGTTGGGATCACTGGTGTCCCGTTGGATGGAACGTGGATGATTGGCGCGAGATCAAGGGAACGCTTGTCGCATCAGTCGAACATTCCTCGATGGGTTCGCCAATTTCGAATCCTTCATTCGCAGTTGCCAGTTGTGGTTTCAATGCCTTGGTTGCCTTCAACGCTTTCGAACTAGCAACCGTCACTGGCGACAGTGCGTTGATTGAGAAAGCAAACGTGGTGGTAGAGGTGTTGGCGACGCGCTGGGACGACACGCTGGGAACGTGGATTGACGCCGGTGATTCAGAAGCTGACTCTGGCCGTGTGCGTTCCCTTGACGCGCTGCTCCCATTGCTCGTGGAGAGCGATAGTTCAGTAATTGAAAGGGTTTTTTCCGAACTTCGTAACAACGCATCGTTTGGCGGGCAATGCGGTCCTGCAGGCATGCACCGTGCAGAACAAACATTCTCGGCGCGCACCTACTGGCGCGGACCGGCATGGCCGCAACTTACCTACCTCTTTTGGGTTGCTGCGCGTCGTCATGGTCGAAGTGATGACGCGCTCGCGCTCGCAGCCATGCTTACGCGCGGCGCCGTGACCTCGTCATGGGCGGAGTATTGGGACGCGAATGATGGAACTGGTTTGGGTGCAGCACCACAGTCGTGGGCTGCGCTCGCTGCAGTTGTGCCGCAGCGCTGAATTTAGGAAGCGCGATTGAGTCGTGCCGCGGCAGCAGCAGCGTCTTCGCGTTCGATCTCGGCTGCAGTGAGAATTCTCACCGAACTGCCACCAGCCGGAGCCGGACGTGGCGGAGGAACCAATGTGCTGGCGCGGATTGAGGGATCGAGAACTGTTCCGGAGATGCGAACCTCGCCAGTGAGATCGCGGGTGAGGGCAAGGTGGTTACGAGGATCGGGGACGACCTCGACGATGGACCACAGTGCTGCGTCGGCGCCGACGGGGAGGCGAACATCACCCGAGCGGACGGTCGTTCGAGTCGCGGAGAAATCGCCGGTGCGGCGATTGGCTAGAAGAGCGATGACGAGGAGAACTGCGAGGAGGAGAGCAGCCATCACGAGCACCATGAGACAAAAAGTAGAACCACCGCGCGTTGGGGTGGTGGATCCCTTCGGCGATATTGGACAGACGCGTTTCTTGTCGAGCGCTAGCGCTTCGAGTCGCGGACTGAGCCGGTGAGCTTGCCCTTTGGGTCGAACGCGGTGCAGCCGATGGTCTGAACTCCACGGTTTCGCTGTTCTTCGGTCGGCAGCACCCAGCCGGATTCAAGCGATGAACTTGGATAGGGAATCCCGATGTAGGTCTTGAACGCTGCGGGGCAAAGTCTCTTGGCGGCAACCGTGAACTGTTCGTTCGTTGGCGTGGGCGTCGATGCAAGGCCAGCATTGGGCACGGCAATGACCTCATATTGGTGGGGGAGGTCGCAGTTGAGCCGAAGCATGACGTCCTTGTCGGACTTCATCGTGGCATCAGCAGTGGGAAGCGCCCGCGTCGTTACTGCCTTGCCTGTTGCCACCGAGCGCAGATCGATGCAGTCGCCCACGACCGGGCCGTAGACGAAGGCAATACGACCAACGCCGGCTTCGGGTTCAAGGGTGGTGGTTGTGGTGGGACCAGGTGCCGCAGTGGTTGTAGTGCTTGATGAGGAGGGGGTCGAGGGGCTCTTTGATGACGAGGAGCACGCGCCGAGCGCGATCGATGCGATCAGGACAAGTGCGGCGAGAGGTGCGATGCGGCGAAGAGAGTTCGTCATTAGTAAGAGGCTGGCAGCAGTCGAGCGATATTGGCGAAGGCAAAGAACATGAGCACTAAAACGATCGGTGTACCAATCGCATAGGTGGTGAGGAACTTCCAGTCTTTCCAGCGTGACACGCGTTGGGCACGTTTACGCAGCAGCGTCGGCGTGAAGAGGCGGGCGAGCCACCAAGTTCCGAACCATGCCATTCCCACAAGTAGCGACCAGAAGATTGCTGCGGGCCAGGCAGATGAGTCCCCACCAGCGAGAGCATCGGACGACGCGTCGGTGGTCACCCCGTCGGTGGCGGGTATCGGGGTGGCCGGCGCCGGGTTTGAAGTCAGCGTTGCTGTCACAACGATGCGCTGTGCTGCAGTGAATTTTGGATGGCAGGCCATCAGCGTGAGCCGGTTGACACCGGTCTGATCAAGAATCGAAAGATCGTTGGGCGAAACAATGACGTGGCCCGAGGTGGATCCGTCTTTCGGATCGATTTGAGCATCGACCTTGTACGTGAACGTCCCCTGCAACGTCTGCACAGTGATGATGTCGCCCGGCACGAGTTCATCAATGCGATTGAACGGCGCTTTGTAGGTCGTGCGGTGTCCTGCGATGGCGGCGTTGCCTGGTTGACCCGGAAGTGGTGTTTGTGGGAAATGACCGGGTCCCTGCTGGAGCCATTTCAGATCGACCCCTTGCACCATGATGAAGTCAGAATCGATGTTCTTGATTGTGAGGCGGCCGATGGGATCGCCTGGTTGAGGAATGGGGAGGTCACTCGGCGCGGTCACGATGGGCGGTTGCGTCGCCGACGGGGTGGGTCCCGAATACTGCGCGATCTGTGAGTCGAATTTTTTTGTGAGGTTGTCTTGGGCGCGAGCAGTTGCGAACCCGGTTCCCCAGAGTTGGTAGGCGACGAAGAGCAGGATGACGACGCCGGCTCGCATCATGAATCGACCGATTGCGCCCACGACGCTCCAGAACTGCACGGGTGAACCCTACTGAGGGTGGTCGCTTGGTCTCCTTGCGGGGGAGACCACTACCCTCAAGGCACCCCATGGAGCCCGACGACCCCACTTCCCGGTCCGGGACAGAGCCCGTGGTCCACCTCCGCGGGGCGGTGGCCCTTCTCGGCCGATTCCCTGCCCTTGCCGGTGTCGATCTAGATGTCGATCGCCGCCGAATCGTGCTTTTGCGCGGAGCGAATGGTGCAGGAAAGACGACGCTCTTACGGGCGCTTGCTGGCCTCGTTCCGATCTCTGCGGGTGAGGCCGTTGTTCTCGGTGTTGACCTTCGAACTGATCGTCAATCGGTTCGCCATCGCGTCGGGTTACTTGCTCACGGCTTAGGTCTCTATGACGAACTCAGCGTTGCCGACAACGTGCGATTTTGGACACGCGCAGCTCGCGCTGACCTTGCCGATGCTGAATCGGCGATGGTCCGACTTGGCCTCGATGGAAGGTTGAGTGATGTTTCTGTCGGTCGCCTTTCTGCGGGTCAACGTCGCCGCACATCGCTTGCATGTCTGATTGCTCGCCGGCCAGAACTCTGGTTGCTCGATGAACCGCATGCAGGTCTCGACAAAGAAGGTCGCGACGTCGTCGATGAACTCGTGCGTGATGCGGCTGCTGCAGGGGCGACGATCATTCTCAGTTCACATGAACTCGATCGAGCAATTGACCTCGCCGACGAGATCGTGACGCTCGGTGGCGGAGTAGCTCTCGACGAGTCGGGCGAGGGTGGTGATGGCCATGTTGCATGACGCGTGGCTGATTGCCCGCAAAGACCTCAAGCTTGAGATCCGATCCAGAGTTGCGCTGAATCAGGTTGTCCCCTTCGCGCTCTTGGTTCTTGTTCTCTTCGCCTTTGCCCTAGACCCTGATCGCGGCCTTCTCGAAAAGGCCACTCCGGGTCTCTATTGGATCGCGGTGTTGTTCAGCGGGCTTCTGGCGATGCAGCGGTCGTTTGCCGTTGAGGCCGCTGATGGTGTGACCGATGCCCTCCGACTTTCCGGCCTTGCCCCAGCAGGTATTTATCTCGGCAAGACCCTGTCGGTGGCTGTTCAACTACTCGTGCTTGAAGTGCTGCTTGGCGTTGGGGTTGCTGTCCTTTACGGCACCTCAATCACCGGCTGGCTTCTCCTCCTCGCCACGATTGTGGTCGCGACCGCGGCCATCTCGACCGCCGGTACTCTCTTCGGCGTTGTGGCTGCGGGTCTCCGAGTTCGTGAAACCCTCCTGCCACTCCTACTGTTGCCAGTACTAGCTCCGGTGTTAATCGGATCTACTCGTGCCTTCGAGGCAGCGCTCAGCGGAACTCCGTCCGAGGGCTGGCCGTGGGTCGGGTTGATGAGTGTGTTTGCCGCTGTGTACGTGGTGGCCGGAATTTTCGGATTCGGCCCCTTGATGGAGGAATCGTGACCACCGAGACCGCCGGGCCGTTCGAGGCCAGCGAACGTGGGCCCACCTCTACTGGCTCGCGCACAACAATGATTCTCGGAATCGTGACGCTCCTTGCGTTGGGAGTGCTCGTGCTCTTCGGACTCATCCTCAGTCCCGCCGACGAGAACCAAGGCGACGCGGTTCGCATTATGTATGTGCATGTTCCCTCGGCGACGCTTTCCTATGTCGGCTGTTTCATGACTGCGATTGGTTCAGCGGTATACCTCTGGCGAAAGTCGCAATGGTGGGATCTTGTCGCTTACGCCAGTGCTGAAGTTGCCGCGTTGTTCACGGCCTTCACGCTCGTAACCGGAATGTTGTGGGGTCGACCCACATGGGGCGTGTTTTGGGTGTGGGATGCACGCCTGACCTCTGAAGCAATGCTCATGTTGCTTCTGCTCGGTTATTTAGCGGTTCGTGGTCTTGCTGCCGATTACCAAGTACGAGCCAAACGTGCCGCCATCGTGGGCTTGCTACTTGTTCCGAATGTTTTCATCGTGCGTCAGTCAGTGCAGTGGTGGCGCACATTGCATCAGAAACCAACGCTCACCCTCGCCGGTGCCCACATTCAAGGTCTGATGCTGTTTTCATTGTTCACCGGATTCGTAGCAATCACCTTGGCGTTCGTCTGGATGGTCATTCACCGATTCCGCGTCGCGTGGCTCGAGGAACAAGTTGACGCCGAAGGACTCGATGTTGCGATTGCTGAACGACGCGCCGAAGGGGTGGCGTCATGATCGCCGCTGTCATCGTTGCCGCAGCGACTGGAACCTGGCCTTATGTGGCTGCAGCTTGGGCTGTCGTGCTCGGCGGAATGGGCATCTACGCGCTTGTGACCGTTGTGCGCGGTCGTCGACTGAGTAAGCGCGTGCCACCGGAGAAGCGTCGATGGAGCTGACTCCGCGCACCGGTCCCGATTCCGAAGGTGGTCAGACTTCTGCAGGTTCGCCGCGTCGGAAGCGCCGAATGAGTCTTCCTGCCATGGCGCTCTTGGTGGCGGTTGTTGCGATCGGTGGTTTCGTGATGGTCAAAGCGCTCGGGAGCGCAACGACGTTCTATCGAAACGCTGACGAGGCAGTTGCTCAGCACAATTCATTGGGCGTGAATCGCTTCCGATTGCAAGGAACGGTTGTTCCGGGCACCGTTGTGCAGACTGGCGATGGGGTGACGTTCGAGATCGCCTACAACGGTGTTCCGATCACGGTTCACCATGTCGGTGATCCACCCGAAATGTTCAAAGAGAATCAGGCGGTATTGCTTGAAGGACATTTCGACGCCGATGGCACCGATACCTATGACTCTGACCTCATGATCGTGAAGCACAGTGAGGTCTACAAAGAAAAGCAGAAGGAACGCCTCAACGAGGCGGAGGTGAACGGGCAGATGTCGGTCACCACAATGCGGAGCGGCTCGTGAATCTCGCACTCGGTCGAGCGGGAGTCACTCTTGGTCTTGCTGCTGCTGTTCTCGGGGTAATAACCGTTGGCTATGGACTTGTCCGTAAACGCCCCGATCTCGTTCGGCTTTCTCGTTGGTATGCAGCGCTGGTCTTCTTTGGCGGATTCATCGCCGCGTTTGCGATGGAGCGCGCGTTAATCACTCGAGATTTCACCGTTAAGTACGTCGCCGACAATGGTTCGACGAAGACTCCTGCGCTCTACAACTTCGCCACGATGTGGGGAGCGCTTCAAGGATCAATTATTTTGTGGGCCCTTATTCTCGGTGGGTACCTCGTTGCGGTTGTGCTGAAGTTCCGCAAGCGATTGGCCGATCCGCTAGTGGGCTGGGCTCTCTTCACGATGCTCATAGTTTGTGCGTTCTTCTTCGGACTCATGGTTGGGCCCGCAAATCCGTTTAAGGGCTTCTCACCACCAGTGGGCTTCGACGGTCCGGGGCCAAATCCGTTATTGCAAAACAATCCGTTGATGGCAATTCATCCGCCGATGCTGTATCTCGGTTACGTCGGATTCACCGTTCCGTTCGCGTTTGCTATCGCCGCTCTTATTACAGGTCGCGTTGGCGAAGGATGGTTACTGGCAACGCGCCGTTGGACGCTGATCGCGTGGGGTTTTCTCACCGTAGGCATCATTCTTGGTTCGTGGTGGTCCTATGAAGTACTGGGTTGGGGCGGCTATTGGGCCTGGGACCCCGTCGAGAACGCGTCGTTTCTCCCGTGGCTCACAGGCACCGCGTATTTGCATTCGGTTTTGGTGCAAGAACGACGCGGCATGTTGCGGGTGTGGAATATCTCGCTCTTGTGCGCCACATTTGCGCTCACAATCCTCGGAACATGGATTACTCGTTCTGGTGTGCTCGAGTCAGTGCACGCGTTTACAACCTCAAGTATCGGTATTGCGCTGATCGGTTTCTTTGCGCTCATTGTTTTCTCCACGGTGGGACTCATTGGTTGGAGAGGCGATCGGCTTCGATCGCCGGGACGTATTGATTCACCGCTGTCGCGCGAAGGTGCGTTCTTGGCGAACAATGTTCTCTTCGCAGCGTTTGCATTCGTGATCTTGTTGGGAACGTTGTTCCCGCTCGCGGTCGAGGCATTGAACAACGATCGAGTGTCGGTGGGAGTGCCGTATTTCAATCGCATGACCATGCCCATCGGGCTGACGTTGCTTTTCCTCATGGCAATCGCACCGGTGCTGCCATGGCGTAAAGCAAGCGCTGAACTTCTTCGTCATCGCTTGATCTGGCCTGCATGGATCGGAATCGGGTCCATGATCTTCGCCGTCATCGTTGGCGCGCGCGGATTCATTCCTGTCTTGGCCTTTGGCCTCGGAGGCTTTGCTGCAGGGTCGGCTGGACGTCAGATTGCCCTCGCGACTCGTCGTCAGGGCTGGCGTGGATTCGTTGGTCGAGCCAATGGCGGGATGGTGGTCCATCTCGGTGTGATCATCATTGCTATGGCGTTTGCTGCGAGCACGAGTTATGTGCGTCAAGCAGAGTTCACGCTTACTCCCGGACAATCGGCGAAGTTCGCGGGGCACACGCTTGTTTATGAAGGCCAGAACGTAAAACAGGAGTCGGCAAAGATCGTCGACCAGGTCTTGATTCGTATCGATGGCACTGGTCCGTGGGCACCGTCGCTTAATAAGTTCGCGAATGGCAATCAAACCATTGGTACGCCTTCGGTTCGGTCGACCTTCACCGACGATGTCGCGTTGTCAGTTATCGATATCAAAGATGGCGACAATGGTTCAGTCACGATTCGGGTCACGGTGCAGCCACTCATCATCTGGCTCTGGATCGGCGGCGGCGTGATGGCGTTCGGAACGCTTCTTGCCGTCTTCCCCGGACGACGACGAAATCCTCTTGATGCAGTCTCGGCACCAGTGTCGGTGGAACCGCCAAAGGAACCGACCGGAGTAACCCCATGACGGCTGCGTCGGGCCAATCTGTTTCGCCGCGCGGTGGAAGCAAACTCGCTCGCAACGCCGCAATCATCGTTGGCATCTTGTTGGTCGCGTTTATTGCACTTCTGGCCACGCGCGGAACAAGCACTCCGATCTCCAGTCGCATCGTTGGTCAAGCGGCACCCGATTTTTCGGGAACGACACTCGATGGCTCAACGTTTCGCATGGCCAATCATCGGGGCGAGTGGGTGCTCGTCAATTTCTTTGCAACTTGGTGTACACCCTGTCGACTCGAAGATCCGCAGATCCAACAGTTTGTCGATTCCCACAAGGCCGATCCGGTAAAAGTCGTGAGTGTCGCGTTCTCCGACGATGCGAGTTCCATCAGCGCGTATTGGGTGAAGGAGCGCAACACTTGGCCCGTGATTTCTACTGATACGGGGTTGATTGCGCTGGATTACGGCGTCACGAAAGTTCCTGAGTCGTACATGGTTGCTCCCAGCGGTCTTGTCGTTGCTGGATTTTTTGGCGGCGTGACTGCATCAGGACTGGACAAGGTCATTGCTGACAATGGCGGGATGACTGTGGCCGGGACGGGAACCAAATGAGTTCGCTGCTCGCCAAGGGTTCTCCGCTCCGTCGTTGGGGTCCCTGGATCGCGGTATTTGTGGTCACTGTCGCAGTGCTCTCGATCGCTACGTTCGGCGCGCGCTCTGCACCTACGGCACAAGACAGAGTGACCACGATCTCCCGTTCGGTGAAATGTCCGGTGTGTTCAGGCGAATCCGTCGCCGAATCGAATGCACCGGCTTCGCAAGAGATTCGTCGCCAGATCGCTGAACAAGTGCAACAGGGCCAGACTGATGAGGAAATTCGGTCGTTCTATGCCGCGAAGTACGGGCAAGCGATTTTGCTGACGCCATCGGCATCGGGTGTGAATGCATTGGTGTGGATCCTTCCAATCGTTGCATTCGCAATCGGTATCGCAGCATTAGTGATTGTGTTTCGTCGATGGTCATCGATGCCAGCCGAACGGGCTACCGATGAAGACCGGAAACTTGTCGACTCTGCGTTGCGGGCGGAAGCAGACGACTCCGATCTCGATGACGATCCTCATGGCGAGGGAGCGTCCCGGTGACAACGCCCATCGGTGGCGGCACTGCGGCTCGACGTGCTGCACGAGAAGCGTTGGCGACCAAGAGCCCCAAAAGCACGTCTGAGAAAAACACGACGACGAGTGCGCCTCGGCGTCGGGATCTCGATCCTGATGTTTTGATTGCACTCGAAGAGGAACGAGATTTCCTTCTTCGCTCGCTGCAAGACCTTGAGCGTGAACATGCGGCGGGCGATGTCGATGATTCTGATTTCGAAGAACTGAAGGATGACTACACCGCTCGCGCTGCGGCGGCGATCCGTGCGATCGAGGATCGCAACGCAACAGTGAAGGCGTTGAGGCCGCAACGGGACTGGAAGCGAACTGCGCTCGCATTGGTCGTCGTTGGATTCGTTGCCGTTGGTGCTGGTTGGGTGGTCTTTCGCAATGCCGGAACTCGTGCCCCTGGACAAGGGCTAACTGGTGAAGCCCGCCAAGACAGTGCGAACCTGATCTTGCAAGCGCAAGGACTCACCGGTCAGGCCCAAGCATCACTGAAGGCAGGCGATTCAGCGAAGGCATTGAAGCAGTTTGAAAACGCAGTGCAGGCCTATGACAAGGCGTTGCAGCTTTCTCCCACCAACGTCGAGGCGATGACCTATCGCGGTTGGGTAATGCACACGATTGCGTTGAGCAGTGAACCTTCTGTGGGGGCTCAGTTCGATGTAAAAGCACGGCAGTACCTCAATGATGCGATCGCTACCGATCCCACCTATTCAGACGCTCGAGTGTTCCGAGCAATTTTGGAACGCAATGCCGGCGAGTGGGCTGCGGCAAAAGTCGATCTCGATGCAATCGATATGAATGCCATTCCGTTGTACATGACGCAGATGGTGAACGGCGTCAAAGATGACGTTGCTGCACGTCGTACTAGCTAACTCTTATCACTTTGATGGCGGAACGTAACGGCCGTGGAATGGACTTCCGTTACGCATTTCGATGATCCACGTCGAACCCTTTTGGTCGATCGGTGGGCTGTCTGTATCCATGCCGTCGGCAACGAGCCGGCGCAGAAGGTGCGGGATGACGTCACCATGACTGCAAGCCACTCCGTCATCACCGGCGAGTTCGAGTAGCAAGCGATAGGCGATCTCGACATCGGCGCCTTCGGCGAATGCATCTGAAGTTTCGACGGCGACATCAAATTTCGTTCCAAGCGGCTGCACAGTTTGCATGCATCGCACAAAGGGACTCGAGATGATTCGGCCAACCACGATGTCGCCGACGACTGAAGTGAGCGCTTCGGATTGCTTGATCCCGCGATCGGACAGAGGCCGCGAGCGATCATCAGATGCCCATTCCGAACGTTTGCCGGCATGAGCATGGCGAATGAGGAAGATCGTCACCCCAAGAACGTAGTCAATCAAACGCGGTTACTTTTCGCGACGCCTGACGTGTCGTGGGATCGCTACTGGGCGAGTGATCGAAGGTCGCGCAGAACCTGGGGTAATTCTTGGCAGAGGGCATCGATGTCAGGAATCGTGGTGCTGTGACCAACCGAAACTCGCAGTGATCGCTGAGCGTCGACGCCCATCGCTTCGAGCACTGGCGACGGTTCAAGCCCTTCAGAAGCACATGAACTCCCTGAGTGCAGGGCAATGCCACGTCGGTCGAGCCCGAGTACGACTCCCTGAGGTTCAACGCCGGCGACACCGAGACACACGAGATGGGGTAGGCGGAGCGCCGGGTCGACGGGGCCGAGAAGCGAAACGCCATCGACTGCTGTCAGATTGCCCACTGCAGTCGCAAGTAATTGGCGAGCGCTGGCCGATTCTGCAGCGAGTGTTGCCGAATCAAGTTCTTGAGCAGCGGCACCGAAAGCGATCGCGGCGGCCATGTTCTCAAGACCGGCTCGTCGCGCTCGTTCTTGTTCGCCGCCAGTGAGAAGCGGTTCAAGTCGCAACCCCTGCCGGATCCAAAGTCCACCGATACCGCCGGGTCCGCCAAACTTATGACTGCTGAATGAAAGAAGGTCAATGCCGAGTTCGCTTGGCACGACTGGGACGTGGCCTACGGCTTGGGCTGCATCGACATGGAGGAGGATTCCGCGTTCGTGGCACGCGTCGGCGATCTCGCGTAGCGGTTGCAACGTGCCGACTTCATGGTTTCCCCACTGCAGGTGCGCGAGCGAGGTCGAGGGCGTAAGCGTGGCAATGAATTCGTCGACGTTGATGCGACCAGAGGGGTCGACGCCCACGACAGTCACTGAACCGCCGAATGCTGTTGCAAACATTTCGCTTGATCGACCGCCGAATGCTGTTGCAAACATTTCGCTTGATCGGCGAACGGCGGAATGTTCGACAGCTGAGTGCACGACGTGAGGCGTATTTCCTGCGCTCACGCTGCGGCGAACTGCGCCCCACGTTGCCGAAGCGATGGATTCGGTGGCGCCACTGGTGAAAATGATTTCGCGTTGTTTTGCTCCAAGAAGACCGGCAATCTGCTCGCGAGCATTCTCGAGGAGCACCCGAGCGGTCATGCCTTCTTGGTGAATGCGACCTGGATCGCTGATCGATACGTGTTCCAGCATCGACAGCGCCTCGGTGAATGCAGCGAAGGCGCTCTCTCGGAGCGGCGATGTCGACGCGTGATCGAGGTAGTGGCGAGCCACGACTGTCAGGCTTCGAGTGACGTGATGCACACATCGTCGCCCATGGGCTTCGACGATTCGAGTGCGATCGTGGCATCGCCGCCGTGAAGTTCGGCAACCATGCCTTTCATCATTCCGCGGTCAACGGCGCAAATGACCGGATTGGCCATAACCGCATCGCCGAAGGGACAGTGCTCGGACACGATGCGTAGTTCGTTATTGCGACGTTCAGCATGCGCCGCGAATCCCTGGGCAGTGAGCGCGTCGGCAACGGTTTGCAAGATTGCTTGAATCGACTGGTTGCGATCGACACCTTCGCCGAGACGTTGCGCCATGAGGCGGCCGTATTCCATGCCGACCTCTTCGGCCATGGCCTCGGCCTGATCGCGGGGCAGTAGTTCGAGTGCGCGGCCTAGGAGAGTGATCAGTACGTCGTCGTGTCGGACAGGAAGGTCGAGGTGGTCTCCCTTCGTGGTAGCGGTGTACCGCTTGGACGGGCGACCGGCACCAGTGCCACCGCGGGCAACAGCGACTTCGAGGTACCCGCCGCCGGTGAGTTTGTCGAGATGATGGCGAGCGACGTTGGCGTGGAGGTCGAACTGGGTGGCCACCTCGCTAGCGGTGACTCCGGCCTCAGAAGCTCGGGCGAACAGGTAGATCTCGCGGCGAGTGGGGTCGCCGAAGGCCGATGTGATTGCCGTAACCACCGAACTGAAATCGGTCGGACTGAGGGTCGCCTGTTCCACCTCGGTATTCTACCTATTGCCGTAGGAGAAATTCCCCGACCCGAAGCGAGACCCCTAAATGTCCATCACAGATGCCGATGTCATCGAGGTTCTTCGCCCCGTTGAAGACCCCGAACTGCACCGAAGCATCGTTGACCTCGGAATGGTCCGCGGTATTGCGATCGATGGCCCCGTCGTGGCGATTCAGATTGCGCTCACGGTTGCTGGCTGTCCGTTGCGCAACGAAATCCAAAATCGAGTCACGAATGCGATCGTTGCGCTCGACGGAATCGATCGCGTCGATCTTGATTTCACCGTCATGACCGACGAAGAGCGCGCCGGAATTCGCGAACTCCTTCACGGTGATCCTGCATCGACTGCTGGAACGAATCAGAGTCACGGTCATGCCGAAGGTCGTGTCATTCCGTTCGCAGACGCGTCGAGTTCAACGCGGGTGTTGCTGATTGCTTCAGGTAAAGGCGGTGTAGGCAAATCATCGATCACCACGAATCTTTCAATCGCGCTTGCCCAACGTGGTCACAAAGTCGCGGTTGTCGACGCCGATGTTTGGGGTTTCTCGATACCGCGCATGTTGGGCGTCGATCACACGCCCACGATCATTGACGAAATGATTGTTCCGCCAGAAGCACATGGTGTTCGTTGCATCTCCATGGGTTTCTTTGTCGAGGAAGATCAGCCCGTCATCTGGCGTGGACCGATGTTGCACAAAGCCCTTGAGCAGTTCCTCACCGATGTCTTTTGGGACGAACCAGATTTTCTGCTTGTTGATCTTCCCCCTGGAACCGGTGACATCGCGCTCTCAATCGCACAGTTCCTTCCGCGTGCCGAGCTCTATGTCGTCACCACGCCACAGCCGGCAGCGCAGAAGGTTGCGCAACGCGCAGCGTTCATGGCGGAAAAGGTGAATATCGAAGTCAAGGGTGTTATCGAGAACATGTCGTGGTTCACCGGAGACGATGGCAAGCGCTACGAGTTGTTCGGCGCGGGCGGCGGTGCCGAATTGGCCGAGCGCCTTGGCGTTCGCTTCGTCGGCCAGGTTCCGTTGGTGACTGCCCTTCGTCAGGGATCTGACGACGGCAACCCCATTGTGGCCGTCGATCCCGAGAGCGAGGCTGCGCTCGCCATTCGTGCGCTTGCCGAGGTTATTGACCTCGAACTCGCTCCTACCCGGCGCTACAACGCCGGACTTAAGTTGCTGGGATAACAGCTCGGTCTCGCGATCTAGCATGAGGCGCCGGCCATCAGGTCGGTTTCGTACAGGAGGAACTTCGTGGACGTCCGCATCGGTGTGCAACAGACACCCAAAGAAATCGAAATTGAGATGGCGTCCAGTGTTGACCGCGCTGAAGTTCGTGCATCAATCGACGCTGCACTCGCCGATGCCACAAGCGTCCTCTGGCTGACCGATCGTCATGGCCGAGACATTGCTGTTCCATCAGCGAAGATCGCCTATGTCGAATTGGGATCCTCCGACGGCGAACGCCGGATCGGTTTCGGCGCGGGCTGATCCCGACGCCACACGTCAATGGCAAGTTTGGCGGAGCTCGCCCAGCAACGGTCGCGGCTCACGTCGGCAGAAACAGATCATCTTCAGCGTTTGCTTGGAACCTGGGGCCTACTCGCTGACCTGAGTTTCTCTGATCTCATGTTGTTCGGTCGCGATCGGAGCGCCGGCGACGAGCATGCAATGGTCGTTCTCGGACAGATTCGTCCGACCACGAGCCAGACGCTTTTTACAAACGACTGGGTCGGTCGCGTTGTCACAGCGGCCGAACGTCCACTTGTGGGCGAAACCTTTGCAACCGGCGAAGTCTCCGAAGGCGAGATTCCTCCGGGTGCCGTCGAAGATCTCGTTCGTGAAACCTGCATTCCCGTTCGGTTTGGTGGACGCACGATTGCAGTGCTCACCAAAGATGCGAACCAGCATGTCGCTCGTCAGGACGGAGTTCTTGAACGCACCTATCTCGATGTGTTCAATCGATTCGCAGAGATGGTTGCCGATGGGGAATTCCCATTCTCAGGCGATGATGAACGCGGAGTTGTCATGCCGCGAGTCGGCGATGGCGTCATGGTGCTCGACGCTGACGAACGAGTGCAGTTCGCTTCGCCGAATGCAATTTCTGCGCTGCACCGAATTGGCGTTCATGCGAATTCAGAAGGCGAACGATTTGGCGAACTCGGATTGCCTGACACGCCCGTGCGCGCGGCATTCACACTCGCCCGGCCGACTGCAGAAGAAATTGGACGCGGTCCAAATGTCACGATCTTGTTACGCATCATTCCGCTTGTGTCTGAAGAACAGGTGACCGGGGCACTGGTGCTCATGAGAGATATTTCGGAACTCCGTCGTCGTGATCTCATGTTGTTGTCGAAAGACGCAACCATTCGCGAAATTCACCACCGGGTAAAAAACAATCTGCAGACGATCTCAGCGCTCCTGCGATTACAGGGGCGGCGTTTGACCTCGCCCGAAGCAAAAGCTGCAGTGGAAGAGTCGGTTCGTCGGATCCGATCAATTGCGCTTGTGCACGAAACGCTCTCCCTCACGATTGGAGACGATGTTCCTTTCATCGAAATCGTTCGTCCGCTGGTGCGGATGGTGGAAGAAGGACTCATCTCGCCAGAGCGTCCTATCCGGTTCTTGGTTGTCGGAGACGGCGGCATTCTTCCTGCCGATGTCGCAACACCTCTTGCTGTGGTGCTCACTGAACTTCTGCAGAACGTCGTCGACCATGCTTTTCCGTCTGGTCCGACCGAAGATGCAACGGTGTTCGTAGAACTCGAGAACACGGGAACGAGGTTGCGGGTGACGGTGACCGATAATGGTGTCGGGACGTCTCCAGGTTTCACCATCGATGACAGCACCGGATTGGGTCTCTCGATCGTCCGTACGCTTGTCACAACCGAATTGGGTGGAACCATCGGTTTCTCGGCTGGCGAAGGAACGCCGGGCCGTCCAGGGACCGCTGTGCGCATCTCGGTGCCTGTTCGTCGTTGAACCGTTGCGCTTGGCGGAAAACGACAACGACCTCCCCGTGGGGAGGTCGTGGGAGTGAGTCAGTGACTCAGGACTTGGAGCTCAGGAGGCCTTGCGGCGAGCGGCGAGCCACTGGCGACGCAGCTTGCGACGCTCTTCTTCTGAGGTGCCACCCCAGATGCCAGAGTCTTGGTTCGTGGCGAGAGCAAAGTCGAGGCAGGGCTGGCGAACTTCACAGTCGGTGCATACGGACTTGGCGTTTTCGATTTGCTCGATTGCCGGGCCGGTGGTGCCGACCGGGAAAAAAAGATCGGGATCGGTGTCGCGACAAGCGGATTCATCTCGCCAATCGTCGGTGATTGTGTTCAGGGTCATTGAATAGGGCGCGGTCAGGGCCACGGTTCCTCCAGGATCAGGGGACACGAAGCGGTTTTCCGGCCGATCCGTGAGATGTGTGCTCATGCCACCTCTCCGCACCGTGTGAATCAAGAAGTGATTCGAACGGACCCGGACGTGTGTGGCTGAGGGGCGAGAACGTAGCGGTGGCCTTCAGCACGCGCAAGGGGTTCTTTGCAAATGCTGAGGTCAGCGCCCGCGATGCCGCAGTGGGTTTGATGTCGCCGAACCATTTGTGACAAATGACACCGAAAGAACACTGGTGAAGTTCGACCAAAACCATGGCGGCGAACGGCCTACGGTGGGTAAATGGCATTGGTAGTGGCACACCGGGGCGCTTCAGCAGCAGTTCCGCCGGGCAATACGGTCGAAGCGTTCGCCGAAGCGGTCGCGCAGGGCGCCGACTGGGTGGAACTCGATGTCCATCTCACTGCCGATGGCGAGGTCATTGTTCATCACGACCCCGTTTTGGCCGATGGTCGCGTCATCGGTGAGTTGGCAGTCGCTGAACTCCCCGATTTCATCCCCATGCTTCGCGACGTGCTCCATTCGTGTTCACCACTCGGCGTGAATGTTGAAATCAAACCCGATGGGTTGATGTCACTTCGCGCACTCCTTATCGAGAGCGTCGTCGAGCTTCTTGTTTCCTTCGACGGGGAACGCGAATTTCTAGTCACATCGTTTGATCACGACATCGTTGATGAAGTGCGGGCGTTGGCCCCGACACTTCCCACCGGGCTACTTAACGCTGACGGGGGATCACTTGAGGCTGATCTGGAGCGCGCGGCGCGAGACGGGCACGCAGCGATCAATCCATGGCAAGGCCTGGTCGATCAAAAATTCGTCGATCGAGCACACGCGCTTGGCGTTGCAGTGAATGTTTGGACCGTCGATGGCGAGCAACAGATCCGTACTCTTTCAGAAGCCGGAGTCGACGCGATCATTACGAATGTCCCTCGGTTTTGTCGCGAAGTTCTCAGCGCGCAGTAGTTCGAGGAATGACTAACGACAACGCGTCGGGTTCATAGCGAAGTTCGAGGTGCTCGACATCGCCGAGATAATCGCCGTCAACCTGATGTGGAACTGGTCCGTATCCGTCGATTTCTACATGGGTGACATCGGAGTGGAACGACACGTTGCGGTCGTTTCGTAAACGCTTCCCTGAGCCAAGCGTTGAAGAAAGTATGCGCGCAAGGGGAATTGCATCGAGAGTTCGCAACGTCACGATGCTGAGCGGGCGATCCAGTGTCGCTTCGGGAGCAACAGTAAAAGGCCGAGTTCCAATAAAGGTGTACGGATCGGTATTGAGACACACCGTGAACATCGCATCATCGACTGTCGGTTGACCTTCGACTCGTACTGCGAAGTGCGCGCGTTTGCGGTCGTATTTTCGAATCCAAGTGTCGAACGCTGCCCAGCCAAACAGCGCGTGGTTCGCCCACCGCTTGAGCGATCCGCGTCGTTCGACTTCAGCGACGACTGCGGCATCAAAGCCAATGCCGACATGGAAGAGGAAATAGCGACCGTTTACTGATCCGAGACCGATGCGCTTGATCGATCCCTGGGAAAGGGCGTCAAGGAGCGCACCAGTCGCTTCGATTGGATCATCGGGGAGCCCCAGTGTCCGAGCGAACACGTTGGTTGATCCGCCGGGTACGGCCGCGAGCGCTGTCGAGGTTCCGGCCAATCCGTTTGCTGCTTCGTTCAACGTGCCGTCTCCGCCGAGTACGACAACGACGTCGGTGCCATCGGCTGCTGCCGACGCTGCGAGCCGCGTGGCATGGCCGCGCCGCGTGGTCTCGGCAACCGTAACGACATGGTCGGCGGCGAGGGCTTTGGCAATGACTACCCGTCCCCGGGCAGTGACCGAAGAGGCCGATGGATTGACGATGAGGAGCAGCTTCACAAGGTCTTGGACCGTAGCGGAGGCCTGAACGTGACGTCGGGGCCCCTCCCCCCGAAGAACCTTGTGGTGTGATTTGGCCCCGACCCCATTCTGCGGGCAGGATTCGATGCATGAACGTTGTTGTTTGTGTCAAGCAGATCCCGGACCCGGCTGATCCTGGTGCGTTGGATCCCACTACTAAAACCCTGAAGCGAGACGGCAAGCTCATTCTCGACGAATCTGATTCGTACGGTGTTGAGATGGCGCTGCAGCTTGTGACCACTGCTGGTGGTGGTGAAGTAACGCTCGTTTCTATGGCTCCTAATGGTGAAGTGTCCGGTCTTCGCACCGCACTTGCTATGGGTGCGGCCAAGGCGATTCTCGTGAGTGACGATGCACTCGCTGGTAGCGATGCACTCACCACAGCCAAGGTGCTCGCCAAGGCCATTCAGCGGGTCGAAGGTGCAGACCTTGTTCTCACTGCGACCGAATCGAGTGACGGTTACACCGGCACGGTTCCCGAGCAGATCGCTGGTCTGCTCGACCTTCCGTCAGTCACCTTCGCCAAGTCGATCAGTGTTGAAGGCAGCACGATCAAGATCCAGCGTCAGACCGAAGCTGGTTACGACGATGTCGAATGCCCGCTTCCCGCCCTTGTGTCGGTGACTGCAGGTGTTGTGGAACCGCGTTACCCATCCTTCAAGGGCATCATGGCGGCCAAGTCGAAGCCGGTCGACACACTCACCGTTGCTGACCTTGGCCTTGACGCCAGTCAGGTCGGTTGGGCCGGTGCCGGTCAGCAGATCGTGTCCATTACCGAAGCCCCCGCTCGCGAGGCTGGTGAAGTCTTCGAAGATGACGGAACCGCCGCTGAGAAGATCGTCGCTTTCCTCGACGACCTCAAGGTTCTCTAGGAGGAATTGATCATGGCTCTTTCGAAGATTTGGGTGCTCGCTGAAGCGACAGACGGCAAAGTCACCACCAGCACACTTGAACTACTCACGAAGGCTCGTTCACTGGCCGACACGGTCGAAGCGATTTACTCCGGTGGCGACGCCGACGCGGTTGCTGGCCAACTCGGCGAGTACGGTGCGTCAAAGGTCTACACAACAGGCGATCTTGCTGGTGCACTCCCGGGTGTTCCGGTTTCAGGTGCAATCGCAGCGTTGGTCGACGGCGGCAACGCCCCCGACGCGATCATCGCGGCCACGTCCTACTACGGCCGTGACATCGCTGGTCGACTTTCGGTCAAGCTCGACCGCACAGTCATCACGAACAACACCGACATTGAGGTCGACGGGTCAAGCCTCGTCACGACTGAGCCCGTGTTTGGTGGAACCACCGACGTGAAGACAACCTTCACCGCCGCTGGTCCTCACCTTGTTCTCGTGCGTCCGAAGTCGTTTGTTGCCGAGTCCACTGGTGGCAGTGCTGCAGCAGTCGAGACCATCGCCGTTCCTGACGGTGGCAAGAGCGCCGGAGCAAAGGTCGTTACTCGTCACGTTGAAGAGCGTGAAGGCCCGTCGCTCGACGAAGCCGCCGTGGTCGTTTCTGGCGGACGTGGTTTGGGCGAGCAGGAAAAGTACGCCCTTATCGAAGAGTTGGCCAAGCTTCTCAATGCAGCGCCGGGTGCATCACGCGCCATTGTCGATGCTGGTTGGGTTCCCTACAGCTACCAGGTTGGACAGACCGGCAAGGTCGTCAAGCCAACGGTGTACATCGCTGCCGGCATTTCGGGTGCGACGCAGCACATGGTCGGCATGAAGGGTTCCAAGAACATCATTGCCATCAACAAAGATGCCGAAGCGCCGATCTTTGCGGTTAGCGATCTCGGAATCGTCGGCGACGTTCACAAGGTTCTGCCACAACTCATCGAGGCTCTTAAAGCTCGCTGATCTTCAACTCTGATTTGTTTAAACGCCCCGGTCACTCACCGGGGCGTTTGTCGTTTTATGACGATCCGCCTGACAGACTGAAGATTCGCGACTGATGGAGGCCGCTGTGTTTGCACTCTTCGATTCAATCTTCGGGCTACCCGGACATCCGTTGTTGGTGCACGCCGCAGTTGTACTTGTGCCGCTTGCAGCGATTGGAACAATTGTCATCGCGTTTTGGCCAGCCGCTCGCAATCGGATTGGTTGGATCACGGCGGTCATGGGTGTTGTCGGCTTCTTCTTTGCATACTTTGCAAAGCAGAGCGGCGAAGCGCTTCTTGAAACGGTTCGCGTCACCGCAGCAGTGAACTCACACGCTGAGATGGGCGACCAGGGTGTCATCGGTGCGTTCCTCGTTGGGGGAAGTGCGTGTTCGTTGATGTTGTTCGATCAGTTCGTGAAAGAACGTGCGAAACGAGGGCTTCCGGAAATTTCGATAACTCGGCCACTTTTGGAACGGTGCTCGTGATCAACGTTGGGCATAGTGGCGCAAAGGCCACCTGGGAAAATAAAGACCTTGCCCCAACGGTCAACTACGAAGGCGACTGAGAAACCTCAGACCAAAGGCCACGGGTAGCGGTGGCCACTTTCATCGATGGGGAGTACCCCTTCGCGAATAAGTGCGCGTGCTCGAGCGAGGATGGCATCTTGTTCGAACGTGCCGAGTAGCTCGGCAACAGAACGAGGAAGTCCTGCGTCGATCATTTCCTGAAGGTCGCTGAGTAAATCTTCATCGATGTCTTCTCCGCCGAAATCCCAAATGACGGTTCGCAGTTTGAATTCAGCGTGAAACGACAGGCCGTTATCGATTCCCCAAATGTGGCCATCGGAATCAATTAAACAATGGCCGCCTTTACGGTCGGTGTTGTTGCACACGAAATCGAACGCGGCCATGCGCTGCAATTGATCATGAGTTGATTCGTCTTCAAGCATGGTGAAGTAGTGCTGCTCAAAGTCGGCATCAATGAATCGCTGGACTGAACCCATGCCGTGCGGTGCATCATCGCGGGCAATCGTGAAGGGAACGACATCCCAGCCGAGAGCGTCGCTGAGTTCGTAGGCAGCAACTTCGCGTTTCCAAAGTCCGTCAGGGAAATCCCATAACGGGCGTTCGCCAATGTGGGGTTTGTAGATCACGCGAGCAGAGTGTTCTCCCAATGTTGCTTCGGCGAGGAACGTGGCGTTCGAACTCCACGGCATTTTTCCGATGAGTTCGATTTCGCCGCCAGCAACGATTTTGTTGAGTTCATCGCTGGTTAGTTCAGGCGAGGACATGGGTGGCCACCCGGATCCATCGGTCGACCGCAGAGCCGGCAGGCGGGGCGACCGGCTCGAACGATGTCATTGCCAATTGCGATAAACGCCGCAACCTGCGCACGAGTAATACGAATGCGAGCAGTTGCCGGATCGAAATCGAAATCCTCGGCGAAGGTGTCGTCTTCATCGTCGATGTCGGGCATTTCTTCGGCGACGATCATGAGCCGGTCGTCGTCTTCTTCGTAAGCGACGGCGAGACCCCCAACGATCCATTGCATCTCTTCCGGATTTACCGCAGAGATGGGGGCGATGAATTGACCGGGATGGATTGCAGGAAGATCAGTGAGGATTCCCTCGAGGTATTCACAAAGAGCAGCGACTTGTTGCTTTTCCATCTTGAACGAAACGATTCGACCAGCATCTCGAATCTGGATGAAGAACGTTCGGCGTCCCGGCTCACCAAAGACACCCGGAACAATGCTGTCGGGTTCGGTGAATTCCCAAGAATCACTCATGACAGTCCGAGTTTCGAAAGGTCGTCACCGGTTGAGTTCACACTAAGGACTGCGGGACCAGAAGCTGAATAGAGAATGGCGGAGATCGAACATGGAGAAACAACGATTCGCTGAAAGAGGTCGAGGTGAGTGCCAAGCGCTTGTGCGACGGCCGCTTTGATCGGATCAGCATGCGAAACCGCCACAATGGTCTGGCCGGGATGCTCCGCTACGAGTGCATCGAGCGCGCCGACCATTCGCGTTTGCATCTCGGCAAACGATTCGCCGTTTGGGAATCTGAAGCCACTTGGATAGCGCTGCACGGTGTTCCACTCGGGAAGCTTGCGAAGCGCATCGAGTTTCTTGCCGGTCCAGTCGCCGAAATCGCATTCGAGCAGACCGCGATCAATCTGCACTTTGAGTTTTCGTTCACGGGCGATCGGCTTGGCAGTTTCGCGAGTGCGCTCAAGGGGCGAGGCGTAGATCGCGGCGACCTTTGAGAGTTTGCTGATCCGGCTCGCAGCCACCTCGGCTTGGGCGATCCCGGTGTCGGCGAGGTGAAGGCCTCGGGCGCGTCCTGGGAGGGTGGATCCGGTCGTAGGCGTTTGGCCGTGTCGGACCAAGAGGACGAGCGTCGGAGCAGGGGCAGATTTCGTGCGGGCCATGGGAGTCAAAGCCTACCGAGCGACTCTGGTCAGCGGACCGGTCGGGCGGGTCTGGAGTGTTGATGTCGGCAACGATGAGGTCACCGACTACGGTGACCACCGCCTGCCGCCGCCCCCCGGTCGACGCGGCATCGAATTCACGAGGATGGTCAGCACAATGTTGGGACGACGAGTAGGCGCAGGTGTTGTGGCTCTTGCCCTGGTGTGCATGATCGGCCTTAGCGGCTGCAACCAAGACAACACGCCGAAGGAATACAACACGCTTACGCAGCAGAACTTCCTTGAGCTGTGCACCAATCGCTATTACGACAGCACCAACAGCACCATTGCTCAGACCGGCAACACCATTAAGTCCGGAATTGATGCGTCGAGCCAAGACCAGTGCCAGTGCCAATACGACGTGTTCGTCAAGCAGATGCCGATCAATAAGTCCGCAGCACAAGCACAGTCTGGATATACCGGCACCAATTTCACCGATCTCAACTCGAAGTTGAAGACCGATCCTGAGGCCGCATGGTCAACGGTTCCCGAAAGCATCACGAATGCCGTTAAAGCCTGCATGAGCAATCCCTCATCTGGAACTGCGGCTGCTCCGTCGACGTCAACGACGACTGCAGGCTGATCGCTCCCAGCGTTACTTTGCTGCCGACTTCTTCTTCTCGGGAAGTCCCAGACGAACAACTGGCTCGGCCCACTGTGGCCAACGGGCGCGACTTTTCTCGGCGAGTTTGCGCATCAGCGCGATTGCACCGGGATCATCGTCGCCAGGCCGCGCTTCGATCGAACCGTCAGCGATCATCCGTTGCATGATTTCGCGGCCCAGTTCGGTGCGAACGATGGTGAGTGTCCAGTCGTTGTCCTTGCCAATACCACCGGTTGAAATGTCGGCATGTTCGGCTGCGAAATCGGGGCAGTGAGTGCACCCTTCACGCGTCCAGTCGTGACATTCCTTGAGGTTGACCTCGTGGTAGCTGCCATCGCGAGTCCAGATTTGGAAGACACCTTTGATGTTCATCTTGGTGATCTCGGCCTTCGGGATGCGGTACTTCGCTTCGAAAAGTTCTTCGAAGATCGCATCGTCGAATGTCTTCGAACACAGAAGCCCGATGTTGAACACGATCGGCTTCGAGATTTTTCCGATTTTCCGGTTCCACATCACAGGGGCAATTGAGGACTGGCAGCTCATGCCGACAAGAGCGAGACGGCTGAGACCGCGTTCTATTGCTTCGTCAATCGCAAGAGTGTTGGCGGAATAGGTGTAACGACTTCCAGCGCCGGCGAGAACTTCTTCGCGGTTGGTAGCAACACCGGGTATTGCTTTCCATGTCGCGGCGTCGCCACCTTCGAGATACGACGTGAGTGCACCATCGATGTAGTCGTTATCGAGAGCCCAAATGAGTAACGCAGAAACCAAGCCGCCGTCCTGGCCCATGCGATGAACCATGTCGTCGGAAGCGCGAGTGAGAAGAATGTCCGAATAAATGCCAGCGACTTCGTCGTCGGTGCGATCTCGACCGAAGAGGTGCTCATTTGCTTCGGGTTCCCACGAACGGAATCGGGGGCATGCTCGTGTGCAACTCGTGCAACCCTTTTGACCGTGACCGCAATCGGTTGGACCGAGTTCGTCTTCGATGTGGAATGGCTTGTAGCCGCCGGCTTCGTGGTTGTAGCCAATGACGTCGTGAGGACAAGCGATAACGCAGCCGGCACAGCCGGTGCACAAGCCCGAGGTGATGACCTCGTCAAAGAGTTCCTTCCACTGGAACGTCCAACGCTCGGCCTTGGCAGGTGTTTCAGTGGTGCTCATAGAGGGCGAATCTACCTCTCAGAGCACGGATTGATGACCTCGAGTGAAACGATTGGACGACCCGGGCTGTCCTCGGAAGACTGTCGGCTATGGACCTGAACTATCCGGCAGATGCAGAGGCCTACCGCGGCGAAGTTCGCGGTTGGCTTGAAGAGAACCTTCCAAAGGGATGGTTCGAACCCGGTTTCGAGATGAGCGCCGACGATCGAGCGCTTTTCCTTGATCAATGGACGAGCAAGCTCTACGGCGGTGGTTGGATTTGTGCATCATGGCCAAAGGAATACGGCGGTAAAGGCCTCTCGACAATGCAGTCGGTCGTTGTTGCCGAAGAATTCGCAAATGCTGGAGCTCCGATGCGCGCTGATTTCTTTGGCGACACGCTCGTGGGCCCGACCATTCTCCAGTGGGGGACTGAAGAGCAGAAGCAGGAATTCCTTCCAAAGATTCTGTCCGGAACCATCGCGTGGTGTCAGGGCTTCAGCGAACCCGATGCAGGTTCGGATCTTGCCAACCTCGGCACGAAGGCAGTGCTCGATGGCGATGAATGGGTCATCAACGGTCAGAAAATCTGGACGACACAAGGGTTCATTGCTGACTATGTCTTCATCCTTTGCCGCACCGATCCTGATGCGCCGAAGCACAAAGGCATCTCCTATTTGCTCTGTCCGATGAATCAGCCCGGCGTTGAAGTTCGCCCTATTAAACAGGTTGATGGTTCCTCTGAATTTGCTGAAGTGTTTTTCACAGACGCTCGCTGCCCGAAGGAAAACGTTGTTGGTGGATTGAACAATGGATGGTCGGTCGCGATGACCACGCTTGGCTTTGAACGTGGAACATCAGCGACAACTGGTTACCGCCGCTTCGAAAATGAGCTGAATCACATCATCGAGGTTGCGAAGCGAAATGGGGCGATCAACGACCCGCTGATCCGTCAGCGGATTGCGCTTGCTTGGTCGAAAGTTCAGATCATGCGAATCAACGGGCTCCGCTCGCTTACAGCGGTTGTGCAGAATCGAAAAGACTTCGGCGTCGCTGCTCTCGGGGCAACGAACAAGATTTTCTGGAGTGAGTATCACCAGCAAGTGATGGCACTCGCCATGGATGTTCTTGGCCCTGAAGCACAGTTACTTCTCGGCGATTCTGGTTCTGAAGAATCGGTGCCTGGTTATGGTCGTCGGGCGGTAAACACGCAGTACCCGGCGAACGCACTCCAGTCGTCATTCTTCTTCAGTCGGTCCGAGACCATCTGGGGAGGAACCTCCCAAATTCAGCGCAATATCGTGGGGGAACGAGTGTTGGGTCTTCCCAAGGAGCCCAAGGTCACAGCCTGATTCGAAGGGGGTGACGGGGGGCCGGAAAGCGCCCCGACTACCCTGACAGAGTCATGTCTGATGTACCCCCCACGTCGGGAGGATCGGTGCCCCCATGGGACCCTGGTAGTCCTCCAAGACGCCCTTCCACTTCTCCTGATCGCCGAGTGCTTGGCTCATCGAAGACGCCAGCAGCGCCGGGCTCGGCTGCCGCTGGTTCGGCGCCAAACTTTCGTCATGCCAAGCCGCCCAAACGGGGGAAGACGGCGCTCAAGGTGGGTATCGGTGTTGTCCTGCTTATTGCCGTCGGCGTAGCAGCGGTCGCGGGCTATGGCTGGTACCGCTACAACCAGATTCATCGAGATTCGTTGGCGCTTGCAACCTCGTCGGGAGGGGTACAGAACTTCCTCATTGTCGGTTCCGATAGCCGCTCCGTAGTCTCGAAATCAGATGTCAATGCTTCAGCGTTCCTCAATGCGCCAGGCGCGCAAGAAGCTGGTCAGCGTTCCGACACGATCATGATCGCCAGGGTTGATTCGAAGAACAAGACCGTTGATCTCATGTCATTTCCGCGTGATTTGTGGGTACCCATTCAGCCATCTGGTAGCGAAGAACGCATCAACACTGCGTTTGCTCAGGGAAAAGACAGCGCTGATGGTGCTCAACGATTGATCAACACAATCAAGGCTGATTTCGGCATCGACATCAATCACTACGTCGAAATCAACTTCAAGAGTTTTAAGGGGATCACTGAAGCAGTCGGAGGAATTCCGCTTTATTTCGAGAATCAAGTTCGGGACAAAAACTCGGGCTTCTACATGTTTACTGTGGGTTGTCAGACGCTCAATGGTGATGCTGCGTTGGCCTATGCCCGTTCGCGTCATCTCGAATACCTCGATCCAAAAACCAAAAAATGGATTGAGGATCCGAGCGCTGACCTCGGGCGGATCTCGCGCCAAACCATCTTTATGCGGACGATGCTTGATCGAGCCCAGGCGAAGTTTGGATTGATGGATCTTAAGGCAGTGAATAGTTTGGTGTCATCGACCGCAGATAATCTGAGTCTTGATTCAAAACTGAGTATCGGAGACTTGGTCTCGCTCGGAAAATCATTCAAGGGGTTCTCGGGCAACCAGATTGTCACTCATGCATTGCCGGTGTATCTCGACATGACAAGTGGCGGTGCCAGCATCCTTCGCCTCGATACTGCAGCGGCGGAAGACATTCTGAACATTTTTCGTGGTGCTCCTGTCGGGACTGTCACACCGAAATCAGTCGTAGTGAGTGTCACGAATGCAACAGGAACCAAGGGTCGTGCTGTTGAAGTCGCTGCTCGATTGAAGCAGCTCGGATACACCGCGACCTCGGGGGGCGACATTGCGAAATCGCAGACTTCTACGTCGATTAAGTATTTGCCCGGCTTTGAAAAACAGGCCGATCTCCTTCGTCGTCAACTCGGGGGCACCGTTGAGATGCAGTCCGATAAGACCCTCAAGAGCACAGCTCCGGTAGTGCTTATTCTCGGCTCTTCGTTCACTGGGGTTCTCGCTGAACCAGTGCCGGCTAGTTCGACAACAACAACAACCGGCGCTTCTGGTTCCTCAACCTCGATCAAAACCGGGACGGTCACCACGGTGAAACCGGGAGAAGTCACTGAATTCGTGGGTATACAGGCGGGCAAGCCCCCTGAAGGTGTCGTCTGCAAGTGACCGGTAGCGCCGGAACACTCGCCGGTGTGGTGCAACGCGCCGCGGAGCAGCAGCCAAACGCGGTTGCCGTGGTCGATGACATCGGGGAGGTCACATTCGCTGAACTCAATCAGCGCATCTCGGCGACGGTTGCCGTGATCGATGGACTTGTTGATACGACGGTGCCCGTCGCGGTCATCGGTGCGAACCATCGCACATGGATCGAGTTGTATTACGCAGTGCCAGCGAGCGGCCGACTGCTCGTCTTTTTAAATCACCGACTCCACGCGCAAGAACTTGCGACCATGCTCGATCGTTCGGGAGCAGGGATTGTTGTTGGCAATTCAGTTGATATCGAGCGACTTCGCGACGTGGGTGTCGAACTGCCGATGTTCGACTGGGCAGCCTGGTCTGCTCTGGTGGATGGTGCCGGTAACGAGGGTGTCGAGCACCGTATCGACCCCGAGTCGGCGGCGTGGTTGCTCTTCACGAGCGGAACCACTGCGGCGCCGAAGGGTGCGTTGTTGTCACACAAAGGCTTGCTGGCATCGGTTGCGGCAAGCACGGCAGCGCGACCGGTTAGTGCCGACGATGTCTATGTCTTTCCCTTCCCGTTATGCCATGTGGCTGGCTACAACGTGATACATCGACACGCTCATGGCCGACCGATTGTTCTGATGCCCGGTTTCGAAGCAGCGCAATTCTGCGAAACAGTTGAACGTGAGCAAGTGACTTCGACATCGCTTGCAGCAACCATGCTTGCGTCGCTGGTTGATCTTCTCGATGCTGAACCCGACCGGGTCATACAACTTCGTTCGCTCAAGTCGATCGCCTATGGCGCGGCACCGATGCCCACCTCGTTGTTGCGCAGGACAGATGCGTTGTTGGGCGTCGATTTTGCCCAGGGCTACGGCATGACCGAACTCGCGGGGAATGCGGTGTTCTTAAACGCTGCAGCACATCGACGAGGACTTGATGGGGAAGGGAGTTTGCTGGAAGCGGCCGGCATTCCGGTTGCCGGGGTCGAGGTGCGCCTTGTCGACGACGAGGGCAGTGCCGTGGCTGACGGTGAAGCGGGAGAAATCACGATTCGCGCAGCGCAAGTGATGCTGGGGTATCTCGATGACGAGGATGCAACTTCAGCGGCACTCCGTGATGGGTGGCTGTACACAGGCGATATCGGTCGTATGGCTGATGGATTTCTCTATGTCGTCGACCGGAAGAAAGACATCATCATCACCGGTGGTGAAAATGTTTCGTCTCTCGAAGTCGAAGCCGCAGTCCTTGAACATCGAGATGTCGCTCGAGTTGCTGTTGTAGGTGTACCCGATGCGACATGGGGTGAAAATGTCTGTGCTGTTGTCGTGACTATGTCTGGGGTGAAACTCGATCCTGTTGCCCTGGTCGCCCATGTGCGTGAATCCCTGGCCGGATTCAAAGTCCCCCGACACGTTGTTGTGGTCGATGAATTACCGGCGACAGCCTCTGGCAAGGTCAGAAAAGCGGACCTCCGTCGTTGGTTATCGGAAAATCCCGAACTTCTTGGTAAGCGGCTCTGACCATCGTTCGTCAGGCTCTCGTCATCATGCGCGGTTTTGAGTGAGGTGGATGCTGGACTGATATCCATGTCGACAACTTCGAACAGTGCTGCGAACGCTAAGACAACCGTGAACGAGGGAAAATTGACTTCGTTCCGGCCCGAATTCGATGCCTACGTAGCCAGAACGCAGTCGTGGCTTGACTTGTTGGCCCTCTCAACGATCTGGCTGGTGCTCGCGATTTTCACTGGGCAGAAACAGATCGATCTCATTCCGATCTGGTTAGTGTGCCGACTCGCGATATCGGTGGTCTATCTCGTCGATCTCATCATCCGGTCGAAACTTTCGGGTCGCGGATTGAGGTACGCCATTTCGCGCCCAGACCTAATGGTCGCGGTGATTCTTCCGCCAGTGCGAATTTTCGCGAGCATGCGCCTTCTTCGAAAGCTTTTCAGTCGAGGAAACCTCGCGTTGTTCATGACTGTGGCCTTGATTTTGATGTTGAATGCAGCAGTGGTCGTTTGGGAGTTCGAGTCGCGAGCCCCTGGTGCGAATATCACGACGCTCGGAAACGCACTGTGGTGGTCGGTCGTAACGGTGACCACGGTTGGCTATGGCGATTACACGCCGGTCACGCTTGGTGGTCGACTCACGGCAGTGGCATTGCTCGCACTTGGACTTGTCTCATTGGCCGTTCTCACGGCTCAAATAGCGTCGAATTTCCTCGAGCAAGGTCAAGCGGTTCAGGCCGCTCCGGGAACACCGGCATCAACA
>JAPLAE010000120.1 GCA_026393455.1 Actinomycetota bacterium | reverse complement strand
TTAAGGCGAGGCATTCCACGATTGCCTTCAAGACTTTCAATAAGCGCGGTTTCTTCGCCCACGATGTAAGCGCCAGCGCCCCATGTGAGTACGACATCAACAGAAAAATCTGAACCGAGAATATTTTTGCCTACATAGCCAGCGGCATAGGCGTCGTTCAATGCAGCGGCAATGCGTTCTTGAGCAAGGGGCATTTCGCCGCGGACATAAAGGAAGGCCTGACCACAACCGACGGCGTAACTCGCAAGGAGCACACCCTCAATAAGTTGGTGAGGATCGCGCTCCATTAGGAGGCGGTCTTTGTAGGTACCGGGTTCGGATTCATCGCCATTAACGACGAGGTAACGCGGCCACACATTCTCTGGAGTAAGGCCCCACTTCACGCCTGCGGGGAAACCAGCGCCACCGCGTCCGAGAAGGGTTGCGGTCTTGACCTCGTCGGCAACTGCGGTCGGGCCCATAGAGAGTGCCTTGCGCAACGCCTGATAACCACCGGTGGCTTCGTAACCAGCAAGTGTGTGGCTGTCGGCCTTATCGAATCGCGAGGTGATGATTTGAGGAGCGTCAGTAATCATTTCTCGCCCTCCCCCGCTGCTGAGACCCAAACCGGTGTCGCCGTGTCTTCAGGGCTGACATTGCCTGCACGCCGATCGGCCGGGATGTGCTGACGGATTTCGGCCAGCACTCCATGAGATGGGATGTCAGAACGACGACCATCGCGCAGATCGTTCATGAGTTGATCGAAACCTTCGTTCGAAATGCGATGTTCGTAGCGATAGTTGACCTGAAGGCACGGAGCTTCAGTGCAGGCAGCGATGCATTCAACGTCTTCAAGAGTGAAAAGCCCATCGGAGGTGGTTTGCCCCGGACGAATCCCGAGCGTCTTTTCCGCATGCGCAAGGAGTTCCTCGCCGCCGCGCAACTGACAAGAAATGTTGGTGCAAATGTTCACCATGTAACGACCGACCGGTTCCATCTTGAACATTTCGTAGAACGACGCCGTTCCGAGAACCTCGGCAGAAGAAACACCAACAAGTTCACCAATATGAGCCATTGCTTCGTCGGTGAGGTGCCCATCTTGTTCTTGTGCAAGGTGCAACAGCGGAATGAGCGCAGACTTTGGTCGCGGATAGCGGCCAATGATCTCGCGCGCGAGTTCCATGTTGTCATTCGTGAGGCGAGCCATCAGCGATCAACCTCCCCAAGAATGGGGTCGACACTCGAGATGATGGCGACAGCATCGGCCACGAGACTGCCGTGCATGAGGTGCGGAAGGCTCTGCAGGTTTACGAAACTTGGCGCACGAACATGCATGCGGTACGGCTTCGAAGAACCGTCGCTGACGATGTAGCAACCAAGTTCGCCGCGAGGCGACTCGATTGCAACATAGGCCTCGCCTTCAGGAACTTTGAAGCCTTCAGTGAAGATCTTGAAGTGATGAATAAGCGCTTCCATGGACTCGTCAATACGCGCTCGCGGCGGCGGAGTGACTTTCTTGTCCTGAATGCGGTAGTCGCCCTTTGGCATCTTCTCGAGGCACTGTCGAACGATCTTCATTGACTCATGAATTTCAGCAAGTCGAATTGCGTAACGATCGAAACAGTCTCCGTAGGAACCGACAACGACATCGAATTCGATCTGATCAAACGCCAGATACGGCATGTCGCGACGCAGATCCCAGTCGTAACCCGTTGAACGAAGCATTGGTCCCGTAACGCCGAGAGCAAGGCATTCCTCTGCGGTGATCGCGCCGACGCCCTGCAAACGTTCACGCCAAATCGGCTGTTGGTTCATCAGCGTGTCGTATTCAGCAAGTCGAGGCGGAAGCATGTCGAGAAGACGCAGCACACCATCGCGCCAACCGTCGGGAAGGTCGGCAGCAACGCCTCCAGGACGGATGTAATTGTGATTCATGCGCAGGCCGGTGACTTCTTGAAGGAAGCGAAGCGCTTCTTCTCGCTCGCGCCATCCGTAGAGCATCATGGAAACGGCACCAAGATCCATGCCGTTTGTCGCCATAAAAAGTAAGTGAGACGAGATGCGATTCATCTCGGTCATTAGCATGCGGATCCAGATCGCACGCTCGGGAACTTCAATATCGAGAAGCTTTTCGACAGTGAGCGAAAATGCCAGTTCAGTGAACAACGGCGCGGCGTAGTCCATGCGCGTCACGTTGGTGGGGCCCTGCAGATAGGTGAGTTCTTCACCGGTGCGTTCCATGCCGGTGTGGAGGTAACCAATGATCGGCTTACAGCGGAGAACGGTTTCGCCCTGAAGTTCGAGCATGAGACGCAACACGCCATGAGTCGACGGATGCTGTGGACCCATGTTGATGATCATGGTTTCGTCGTCAGAAACCTGCTCGCGCTCGGCAAGGAGTGCGTCGTTTTCTGAAAGTCGAAGGACCGCGCCCAACTCGCGCAACCGCTCGCCTGCAGCAACAACGCCGGCGGAGGTCAGTTCCTGAGCGCCTTCAGAGGTCTGGTTCACGTTTGTTGGAAGTTCATGCGTAGCGGTCATGGGATCAACGATTCGCCGGGGCACCCTTGAACTGCACCGGAATACGACCAACGTCGTAGTCCTTGCGCAGCGGGTGACCAATCCAGTCCTCGGGCATGAGGATTCGGGTGAGATCAGGATGTCCATCGAACGCGATGCCGAACATGTCGAACGTTTCGCGTTCCATCGCTTCAGAACCTGCGTAGAGCGCAAACGCAGTGGGAAGTACTGGATCGGATTCAGGTATCTGAACGCGCAGTCGCAAACGAGCATGTTCGCGATGGTTGATGAGATTCACGACGACTTCAAAGCGCTCAGGCGTAATGCCTGGAGGAAGTTCACGCGAAAAATTGGTGAGGTAATCGACACCACAGAGATCGATGATCGAGTGATAGCCATCGGCTTGCAAGGTCGCCAACAATCCGGCGTACTCATCGCGAGTTGGATGCAGCACAAGTTGCTCGTGCGAACGAGTCAGCAACGTTCCGAAAAGTGTCTCGGGTGCGATCTCGGGCGGGGCGTCAGCCTCGCCGTCTTGGGCGTCGACATCGGTCATGGTCAGCCCTGACCCAAGGTGACAGGCACAGGCCCATTGGGACCAAGCTGTTCGACAACAAGACCGGCGCCTTCGCCCTTACGACGAGTGAGTTCACCATTTTTGATCTTGTCGTGCAGCGTGAGGATCGCATGCATAAGTGTTTCCGGCGAAGGCGGACACCCTGGGGCATACACATCGACGGGGACAATTTGATCGACGCCCTGAACGATTGCGTAGTTGTTGAACATGCCGCCCGAGGATGCACAAACACCCATGGAAATAACCCACTTGGGTTCCATCATCTGGTCGTAGATCTGGCGAAGAACCGGTGCCATTTTCTGCGAAACGCGACCAGCAACGATCATGAGGTCGGCTTGGCGCGGCGACGCACGGAACGTTTCCATGCCATAACGAGCAAGGTCGTAATGCGGACCGCCGGCGGCCATCATCTCGAGCGCGCAACACGCAAGACCAAAGGTCGCTGGCATCACGCTATGACGACGAGCCCACTTCACAAGCTCCTCAAGCGTGCCGGTGAAGAAGTTATGGCTGAGTCCTTCAAGGCCTGACTCAAGGAGTCCGCCAGTAGGTCTTGTTTCGTTTGACACTTATGCCGCCTCTTTGGTGGAACGGCCTTCGAGACCGACGCGACGAATGGTGCTCGTGGCGGTACGGGCAGGCGAAACGATGTCGGAACGACGAAGGTGCTTGACCGGACCCCAGTCAAGCGCTCCGTTGCCAATCAGATACACAAAAGATTCGAAGACCGCTGCAGTGAAGATGAGTACTGCGGCGATTCCGAAGCCGCCGAGAGAACGAAACACCACGGCGAACGGAAACAAGAAAATGATTTCGATGTCGAACACGATAAAGATCATGGCCACAAGGAAAAACTTCACGGGCAACCGTTCGGGCGTCGCATGATCGGGCACGATCCCGCACTCGTAGGGCGAGGACTTTGCTTCAGAAGGTTGACGCGGTGCCAGTAGTTGGGAAATCACGCGACTCACTGCGGCGAAAATGATCGCCAGTACAAGCATCGCGAAGATCGGCAGATACTGGCCCACGTTGTTCAGCTTTCCTTGCTCGCGGCTTCGGCCATTGCCTTGTTCTTCATGAGCGTCTTGTCACGGTTATGCAGTGCCCAAGCAGTGAGGATGAAAAGTGAGAAGCAGATCACGAAGTACAAGAACGGAATCACGCGCTCGTTACCGATATTGCGGATGAACACGACCGAGATAACCGGCTTGGTGGGGTCGGCTTTCGGAATCGGTGGCGCCTGGCCAGGAATGGTTTCCTGAGGAATCACCTGTTGCACTTGAACAACTGTGTAGTGCTTGGGGTTCTTGATCTGAAAAGCCGATGAGATGCGATGCCACACTCGACAAATGATGCCGCCATCGGGGCAATCTTCAGCAAGTGTGGGCTTACCACCGTATTGCCAAGTATTGAGTTTCTTGAAGTCAGATGTGGTCTTGAAAACTCCAGAAGCCACCAGTTCGACATCGGCTGCCGCCTGCGCTTCGCCGGCATTGGACTGCGAGACAAGCATCCACCCATTCAGAGAATCGGGAGAAAGATACTCACCCACCACAGCGGGATAGTTGGTCTGAATATCAGACAACGATGTACCGCTCGCGTTCGGAAAGTCCTTCGCCAAATCAGGATTGTCAGCAAGGATCTTGTCGGCCTTGGGTAGCGACGCTGGATTCACTAACTGATTCACTGCGTCGGTCTTGGCGGTATCGTCGCCGCCGTTCACATAGATCTCAACCGGCTTCCAACTCGGGAGATTTCCGCGTGGACCAATGGCGGGTGGGGTGAGCCACCACATGAACGTGAGAATCGCGAGCCAACCGAAAAGACCGGTGAGCGCTACGAGGAAACCAAGACGAGCTCCGAGGTTAGTGCTGAGGAGCAAATAGACCGAACCCATAAGAACAGAGACGCCAACGAGCACCACAAGGATGCCGCGGATACCTGGATCGAAAGAGATGCCAGCAATGATCTGGAGTGCATGCATCAGAGGCTCCGCTCGTAGGCGACAACTGCCGCGATCTGATCGGGCGTGAGCATGACCTGGTCCTGACTCATGATTGCGGTCTTGGGATCAACAGCGTTGGGATTGGTGCCGAAGCTGCCCATGCGACCGCTTGACCAACCGTTGGTGCCGTAGGACGTGCCCATCTTTGGATACGCCGACACGAACTGTTCCTGCTTTTCGGCCACGGGGAACTGACGAATTTCCGAACCACCGGTGAGGTTGGGGCCCATAGCTCCACCGCCGGCGACTTTCGCTTTGCCGTAGGACCATCCTGAGGTGTGACAACGACCGCAGGCATACGCGCCCGCAGCAAAGCCGTCGGAATACCCAAGGTTGAAGATTGCTTCACCAAGTGTCTTGTAGGAGCCACCGGCAATGGTGCAGTTGTTCGCCGCGTCGGCCTTGCACACCTTGTCGAGTTCGTCTTGCACAGCCTTCTGAGACTCTTCGGCTGGCAACTGAATTGATGTGAGATACGCGATCACATCATCAATTTGTTGTTCAGTAAGCGGACCGCCACCAGGCGCACCCCATGCTGGCATCGGCGAATAACCGCGGCCGTAATTGAGGATGTAGGTGACCTGCTCGGGGGTATAGCGATACATCACCGTGTTAAGGGCGGGAGCTTTCCACTGAACCTGATCGACATACGCGCCGGTCTTTGGGTCGAGGATTGTGTAACTCGCAGCGCCACCAACGCCATTAGGGCCGTGACAATTCGCGCACTGCGCAGCATTCACGTAAATGTTTTCACCGCGTGAGACAGCGACGTTTTGAAAGTCCTTCACCATGTCGGTTTGACGACTTGGTTCAGCGAGCCAATACAGCGGAAGTGCGAGTGCAATGACACCGAGCGCAACGAGACCAAGACCAAGTGTGCGGTCGAGTTTCTTCGTTTCGAGTTCCTCGTCGTCCATGTAAGGCTTGCGGTTCGGGGCAAGTTCGACTTCAGAACCAACCTCGGCGCGACCCTTGCGCACGTTGAC
Organism: Actinomycetota bacterium; assembly: GCA_026393455.1. Classification (GTDB taxonomy): domain Bacteria; phylum Actinomycetota; class Acidimicrobiia; order Acidimicrobiales; family Acidimicrobilacustridaceae; genus Acidimicrobilacustris. Next base: position 178 of record JAPLAE010000120.1, on the reverse strand, counting down.
GGCGATGGCGACGACAAAAGCAAGAAGCAGAATGACAGCAACGACGTAGCCGACCGTCTTCTGTGCGCTGGCCAAGAGATACAGATCGTGCATCAGTGCTTTCCTCCACCCACGCAATGCGGGCCTTCAGCTTCCTGGCCAGTGGTATTGGTACCGATTGCCGGACCTTGGAAGATCT
>JAPLAE010000101.1 GCA_026393455.1 Actinomycetota bacterium | reverse complement strand
CCCTTGCAATTGTCCATCGACAGTCGTATACCCCGGCACAGAACGCGTCTCAACAATTCGAGCCGGGTCAAGTGGGCCGTATCCAGCAGAAACGGGGAACCAGCCGACAACATCTATCGCGACATCAACCCAGCCCCCTGAATTAAACACCGCTATCGAGCCATCGGCGCCGAGTTTCGCAATGACCATGTTGGGCACGATTGCACCAGCGACAAAGTTGATGTTTGAGGCGTTCGGACGTGATGAACCCGATGGATACACCGTCAAGAAACCACCAACAGACGGGCTAACGACAGTCACATTCAGTGCAACTGCGCCGGCACCCGTTTGGGGCACACCACCGCGACCAGCGATCGGGATCACACTTACCCCACCGCCTCCAAGTTTGCCTTTCCCGACTTGCTGACTATCAACTGTGGCTCCGCCAGCAACCTGCGCTCGCGTATCGGAAAGGCGAACTGGCGAGACCGAATTGAACGTTGAAGATCCCGTCGAAGGAACGGCGTCGTACAAACGAATGCTTGGAATCGAATAGCCCGATGCACTTACGACATATCCTGTGCTGCGCAACCGAGCGAGTGTCAGTGCCGGCGTGGCCATATGAAGTACTGCGAATGCTCCGGCCACGGCTGGGGTTGCCATCGATGTCCCCGAAAGCAAACCCATTTGCGATCCAAGAATCGATGAAGTGATGTTTGAGCCCGGCGCCATGAGATCAACTTGAGGGCCATCGTTGGAGTAATAAGTGGACACATCGGGGACCCCATCAACTGCTCCAACTGTCACAGCCGTTGAAATGCAACCTGGTGCCGATACCCCGTCTGCCCAACGATCATTACCTGAGGCAATCACCGTCGTAATGCCAACAGTCAAAAGCAGATCGATAAAACTCTTTGTAGAACTATTCGATGAATCGCAATAGGTCGTGTACTTGGTTGAGCCACCGAGACTCAAGTTCACCGAGACCAAGCCAGGGAACAGCGCACGTTTGTTGTACAGCCAACTCAGTGCATTGTCGATACTCGACGTCGACGCCGAAATCATTGGGACCAAACCAACCTGATACTCATAAAACACATTGATAGCAATTAGATTTGCCTCAGGGGCAACGCCTGAAGGGATACTGCTTCCGTTTCCACCGACTGCAATACCAGCAACATGGGTCCCATGGTCACAACCAACCGCACCTGAACATGGTTTGGCTGCACCAACGATTGGATTGCTCGTCGGCGTCATCACTGCATCGGGTGGGCATGAGGAACTGAAGCAAGCTTCGGCAATCGTCTTTTTCGTTGATCCCCGCACGAGATAGGGATGATCAGTCTGAACGCCGGTATCGATGACCGCAACTGTCGAACCCGCACCCTTCCATCCTGCAGCCCAAGCGGCGGTAGCACCCATCGTGGCGGTAGAATTAATAGAACTCGGGCTAACTGTTGAGGATGGTTCAAGACTCGAAGCAGAGACAAACAACTGTTCATCGTCGTTAATCATCGATACAACGCCGGAGTTTCGTGTTGCTTCAAAGCCAGCGGCGTCAAGAGACAACGCTATGTACGGCAAGGTTCCGGCATTGTCAGTGCCTGTCCACGAACCCGCTGGCAGCTGTGCAAGAAGTTTGTTACGGGCCGCACGAACCTGCTCAATGCGCTCTTCGTCGGTACCTACTGGGGTCACCGCAAGTTTCAAAATAACCGGGGCGATATCTCCTGCATCGATGGTTACTTGAACCTCAGGCTGCACTACGACTTGTTCAGGGAGAATCGACCCATTTGACGAGACCGAAGGAGTCGTCGTGGCCGTTGACGGCGTAGTGGATCCCGATGGCGAGGTGGTCGACGTGACGAGCTCGGCGGCCTGATCATTCGTTCCTGATCGACCCTGAATCACAACCCCAGCGAGAATCGCCCCGACCACCACAAGACCGACTGTCGCCAGCAGCAATCGATTTTGGTTCCGGTGTGTCGCCATTCGTCAGCCTTCGATGGGCATGTCTTTTTTCATCATACGACCACCCATGATTTTCGTGACATCGCCCCGATTCTCGGGGGCAGCACTGCGCTCTCGAAGGCCAGTAAATCACTGGGCATTCCTTCGGCTCAGTCGTAGACCGCCTCAACCGACCAATTGCCCCGCTCGATCTGCACCAATAAAGCTCGTCCATCGGCCAGTATCAACTGAAGACGAGCTCTGCGCCGATGGGTTGACTGATCCCACCAGCGCTCATCGCAGGGCCATGGCCCCGCCCACCCCACGATCGAGACCCCGTCTCGTGCCGCGTCATTGAATCTCACCGTTGACGGTTCAGCGCTCAGCGTCCCCCTCCCGCTCACCCACACCGGAGCACCCCGCACATCAAGCACTTGGATCGGCAGCATCTCAGTCGGAAGCAACGTCGGCATTGGCGATGGCACTCGACCTGGCCACGGCGCATCAAGCGCAACGCCGCGGCCTTGACCATCATCACCATCAGTGCCGACAAACGGAGCGCGCACCACAACATCGGCTGGTCCCCGACCACCGCGCCGCTCGGGGATCGTCACCGCAGGGACACCCAACATTCCTTGTACGCGCGCCAGTGCCCGACCAGCGCGTTCATCGGCTTCGGTCTCGCCTCCCCAAAAACCTTGTTGCCGACCGCGAGCAGGCATCACTTCGTCGGGAACAAGGACGAGCCGTGTCACCCCACCCGTTGGTCGCTGTGCGCTGGGACCATTGAGCCATCCATCGAGTTGCCAACGAACACGATCGACAATGGCTGTCGACGACAACGCGCCTTCATGACGCCAAACGCGTTCAAGCCGTTCCCCTGAATCGGTCTCGATAACAACAAGTAAGCGTGTGCATGCCAAACCTTCCCCACCGAGTTGTTCGTGCAATTGATCTGCTGCGGTTCGCGCTGCGAACGCGGCGATATCAACGCGCTCAGCCGGTGGATCAAGCGTCGCAATGACATCAAAGGATCGTGGCGGAGGACCGACTTCCGGCGGTCGTTCATCAAGACCGCGAGCAAGTCGATGCGCCAACCGCCCATCAACTCCAAAGCGGGCAACAACATCATCGACCTTGAGCGCTGCGAACTCACCAAGATGACGAAGCCCTAGACGCTGCAGAACATCGGCGAGTTCCGGACGGCCAAGTTCCGATACAGGGAAAGGGGAAAGGAATTCTGCTGATTCCCCTTGAGCGATCACTCGCACATGGTCAGATTCCGCCACTGCCAGTTCTGCAGCAAGCGTCGCGGCAAACACCCCATCGGCGACGCCCACGCCAACCGCACCGCGCCAGCCCGATGACCCCAGCGCGCTATCGATATCAGCAGCAACAAGACGAGCTAATGCCTCATCTCCGCCAAAGTAACGAGAGGGTCCGATCGTCGGAAAGGTAAGAGAACCTGGCGAAGACATCTCGACTCGCGGAGTGAACCGATCGACAAGCGCCGCAATCGATGCAAAGACGCGAGCGTCACGATCAGGGTCTGGATCGACAATCTGTAATCCCGGACAACGACGTTGTGCATCGCGCCGTCGAAGACCGACCTCGACTCCTTCGGCACGCGCCGCCGGAGATGTTGCCGTCACCCGATTCGCTGCAATGACCGCAACAACATCGTCAGCCGATGCTGCTGTGGCGATCACTGGCCAATCCGGACACGACACCACCAATGTGCGCACATTCATGGCGTCACCACATCACCGGCCGAACGCGACGACCGTTCCACCGCCGTCTTCGCATTCCGCTATTGCAACTTGACCGCCGGTCGCCGCCAACAACAGTTCATGCTGCATATTGCGACTTGCTCGCCCTCGCCCACCAACGCCGACACGCACGCGACGCGACCGCAGATGACCATGACCGTAGCCAAGTCCTTCCCACCGCGAATCATGAACCGTAAAAACCAGATCACTTGACCATTGCGAAGTTGGTTCATTCCCTGGAGACACCACAACGAGAATCGAACCGCGTTCACGTAATCGCGACCCAAGTCGACGAGTATCTGAATCGCGTAACGACAACCGCGAGTCGAGCATGACAATGTCGACTGCGCCGATAAGCGCAGCCACAACATCAACCTGTCGACCCGAGCCTCCCGGATCAATAAATGCCACACGCTCAGCATCAAGGCCCGCTTCAAGCACCGCAACCGGAGCGAGATCGCTCAGTCCAACAACGGCGACCCATGAACCGTTCTTCGATGCCGCTGCAACGAGCTGCAGTGCCAGCGAAGTGGCCCCGACCCCGCCAACGGCGATAGTCGAACCACGCACAAGCCCCCCGTCGGGAATGACCTGTTCAAGTGGCCCACAAACGGGCAGTACGGCTTGGCGCGCCAGCACCACCGGCCGAATCTGTTCGGCCAGTTCCTGAAGATCAGAGAGATCTCTGGAAGAGGAAAGAGCGGCGGGGACAACCACCGCACCAGTATCGAACATATGTTCGATAAAGGCAACTGATCAGTCGCCGAAACCTTCCGGCATCACGACTTCGACGCCTTCTCGGTAATAGGTGAAGAGCTCCTCAAGGCGTTCCTTCAAACCCTCCGGCTTGCCCGTGAACGCCACCGTGATGACATTGCCATTCACATGGACCGACTCGACCCCAGCAACTTCGAACAACGTGCGGGCTACGAGGTCGGCTGGACGATCGGCGACAGCATCCTCGGCAGATCGGTAGATCTCGTGTCCCATGCCGGTAAGCGGACGATTGGTCTCGAATCGGACCACACCGGGGATTGACGACGGCTTCTCTAGAACTGTGACTGGCTGACCCATGACGCTGAATGTAGTCGGGTCAGACCCGACTGCTCTCCATTGCCGAACTCTCCCGGCCCTGGCGCAACACGACCGCACCGATCTGCCAGACGAGTGCAGCAAGAACGACCGACACCACGCCTAGACCGACATGAACGATCTTGAACCCGGGATCCTTGTCGCCATGGTCCGCCATGAGGATCATGGGCACTCGCACAAGCCAAACCACCACTGTGAGCGCAGCGGCAACCATCAGCACTTTGGCTCCACTGAGAGAGATCTGCGACTTCCAGGCTTTGACCACAACCACAATCACTGCCACCGCAAACGCCAACAGGATGACAGAAAGCACTGTTGAGAAGGTCTTTGAACTCGCCGATTCCTCAGATCGCAGCGTGTTCGAAATGCGATTGCCCCAGACGAGCACCGTCCAAAGAACAAAAGCGAGAAGAACAATGCGGGAGCGGAGATTCATGACGTGAGGGTACCTGCCACCCAACGCCCAAACGACTACCCGACGTTAAACAAACTCGCCTGGGCTGTTACCGGATCCGAACGGTGGATTCCTGACCATGGCAGATCATCCATATAGGACCATGAACGACGGTGAATCGTGGTCGGCCCTAACGCGGCAAGCGCCATGCGATGTCGCGGGCACGGGTAGCCCTTATTGCGATGGAAGTCATAAGCCGGAAAATTTTCCGCTTCAGCTCTCATCATGCGATCGCGACTGACCTTGGCCAGAATCGAAGCGGCAGCAATCGACACACACGTTGCATCACCTTTCACAATTGTCTTCGTGATACCCCCACCAACGAAATCATGTGAACCATCAAGCAAAACGCGATCGGGTGTAACGCCGAGCGATGTGATCGCGCGCGACGCCGCTAGACGCAGCGCTGCGGACATTCCGAGTTCGTCGCATTCTTGATGGGTCACGATTCCGAGTGACCACGCGTCACACCATTTAGCCACACGATCAAACATCGATTCTCGTTCTGCTTCCGTGAGCATCTTTGAATCACGAAGTTTGTAAACGCGTCGATCCTGCGGAATAACTGCTGCGCCAATCACCAACGGCCCGGCCCATGAACCGCGGCCGACCTCATCGAGGCCGACAACAACGAAATGGCCCTCGGCCCAAAGTTCTTTTTCGTTAGCGAGCGTGGGCGCGCTATTACGCAACCCTGCACGAAGTTGACGAACTGAACCAGCCACGCCTGTGAACGTAGTGGCGCGTCTTGGTTCAGCTCGGGATCACTTCTCGATCCAGGTTTCGGTGAGTTTGACGATGCCACCTTGGAATGGCTGCGCCTTTGCCCCGTCAGGAAGCGTCATCGATGTGAAGTCCCGTATGTTCTTGGCCGCACCAAGTGCCCACTGTGAGTGAGCGAGCCAGATGTAAGGAACCAGTGCTGTTTGACGTTTCTGAACTGTGGCATAAGCGTCTTTGCGAATGGCCACATCAGGTGAGGCACGACCCTTGTCGAGCGCTGCGTTGATTTCTGGATCATTGAGTCGGGCAAAGTTCAACGCAAGCGGCCCGGTCGCGTTCTTTCCGGTCCACCACACGTAATCGACGGCGGGATCGGTTCCGCTGAACTGACGCGACAAGTCCGCTTGATAGTTGCCGGTTGCTAGGTCCAAGATAAATTTGCTCTGTTCGGTCGTTGTCGTCGTCACGCTGACCCCACACGCTTCCCATTGCTGCTTAATGAGCGCAGTGGTGTTGACGTTTGCCGGGACCGGCGTAGTTGTAAGACTCAACGAGATCGGACCCTTTTCCGCGATGACTTTCGCGATTAACGCTTTACCGGCGGCAGGATCATTGGTCTTGAAACCTGAATCGGAATACCAAGGAGAATCTTTGGTGAACTGACTATCGGCAGCGCGATCGGCAGGGGTGTCATTGATCACAAGGACTGCTGCTGGATCGGTGCAAAGTTTCAAACCTTCACGAACGCGCACGTCGTCCATCGGAGACTTTGAGGTGTTGAAGATTATGAAGCTTTCTTCAGTCTCGGTCTGATCGAAGACAACCTGCACTGCACCAGATTGCGCCTCGCTGCGGAGTTTGGCCATCGCCGGGAAGTCTGTGGTGTGAATCATGTTGACATCGCCAGCGAGCAACGCATTCACACGATTTTGTGGATCGGTGATGGGCCGGAACTCAACCGAGTCGAGATACGGAAGCTTGTTGCCCTTCGCGTCGGAACGCCAGTAGTTAGGGTTTTTCGTGCCCGACCAGTGGTTATCTGGGACCCATTCTTTTTGGATGAATGGGCCCGAGCCAATTGGTGATCTCGTATTCGCTGGCGGGGCTGCATCGAGTTGCGCGGGGGAAACGACATAGCCAACCTGCGTCGTTAGTTCCGCTGGCAACGACGCGTCGGGATCGATCATCGACACCGTCACGCTCAAAGGACCCGATGCAACAACAGAAGCAATATTCACAAGTGCAATCCCGACCAGCGCATCCTTCTTCATTGCGTTTAACGACTTCGCCACTGCTGCGCCGTTGACCGGGGTGCCATCAGAAAAGTTCACGTTCGGACGTAACTCGATCGTCCACGATTTGAAGTCGGCGCTTGGCGTAAATGACTTCGCAAGATACGGCTGCGCTTTCCCGTTTTCGTCGTAAGCGGAAAGCGGATCAAAGACCGCGGAACCAACCATGTGTCCTGAAACGGCCCATCGGTTTGTTGTCGGATTGAAGCCATCGGACTCCGCCTCCAACGCGAACTTCACTGAGCCGCCAGGAGTTGGCGCACCCTTTGCTTTCACCGTGATGTCTGAGGTACTCGTCGCGGAGTTTCCTCCCGAACTTGAGCCGGAACTGCTGCACGCCGATGCAAAAAGCGCGACTGCAGCGAGAACTGCAACGACTGAAACCATCCGACGAATCATGAACGCCTCCCGAGCCAAAGGTCTTCCTTCTCTCACATTACCGATGGGGCGTCATCCATGACGGGAAAATGCCACAAGGTGGATAGTGCCATGACGCGAAGGGGCCCGGTACCGAAGCACCGGGCCCCTTCAGCAAATTTTGCAGAACTGGATTAGTTATCGAGCCAGGTCTGAGTAAGACGAACCTCGCCACGCTGGAACGGCAGAGCTGCCTGTCCATCGGGAAGAGTCTGGTTCGTGATGTTGCGGATGTTCTTGGCCGCACCGATCGCCCACTGTGAGTGCGAAATCCAGATGTACGGCGCAAGTTCTGTCTGACGCTTCTGAAGGTCGGCGTAGGCCTGCTTGCGCACTGCGACATCGTTCGAGGCACGAGCCTTATCAAGCGCCGCACCAATCTGAGTGTCAGCAAGTCGAGCGATGTTCAGTGTGAGCGGACCAACTGCATTCTTCGGTGTCCACCAGACGTAATCGCCGTCGGGATCGGAAGCAGCAAACTGACGGAACAAGTCGACGGTGTAGTTACCGGTCACGGCATCGGAAACGAACTTGCTCTGTTCCGAGGTCGTTGTATTTACGGTCACGCCACAGGCTTCCCACTGCTGCTTAATGAGTGCAGTGGTGTTGGTGTTGGCCGGAACTGGTGTGGTTCCAAGCGAGATGACGATCGGGCCCTTTTCGGCCTTCACCTGATCAAGGAGCGCTTTGCCCTTAGCCACATCATTGGTGGTGAAACCGCTATTGGAATACCACGGCGAATCCTTCGTGAACTGACTGTCCGCCGAACGTCCGGCTGGCGTCTCTTGCACGACCAGAACTGCAGTCGGATCGGTGCACAACGTGAGCCCTTGACGCACGCGCACATCGTCAACCGGAGCCTTCTGCGTGTTGAACATCAGGAACTGCTCTTCAGTTTCGGTTCCGTCAGCAACAAACTGGATGTTGCCCGAGGCCGCTTCAGACTGAAGACGGTTGATCGCCGGCCAGTCAGTGGTGTGGATCATCTGCACATCACCTGAGAGAAGAGCGTTCACTCGGTTCTGCGGATCAACGATCGGGCGGAATTCCACTGAATCGAGATACGGGAGCTTGTTGCCCTTGTCGTCGGAACGCCAGTATTTGGCATTCTTTGTACCGGTCCAGTGATTGTCCGGGATCCATTCCTTCTGAATGAACGGACCAGAACCGATCGGCAGACGCGATGCTGCTGCCCCTTCGGCATTGAGCTGAGCGGGAGCGGCAATGAAGCCAACCTGCGTCGTAAGCACTGCGGGAAGTGATGCCCATGCATCAACAGTCGAGATGGTCAGCTGCGAAGCTGAGACCACCGTGATCGAGCCCATGTTCGCAAGTGCGGCGCCAGTGAGAGCGTTGGCCTTCACCTTGTCGAGTGCGAGTTTGACGGCTGTTGCGTCAACGGGGGTGCCATCGGAGAAGGTCACACCTGCACGAAGATCGACAGTCCATGTCTTGAAATCGGCACTCGACGTAAAGGCCTTGGCCAGGTACGGAGCCCAGTTGCCATTCGCGTCATATGCCGAAAGCGGATCGAAGACCGCGTTACCGATCATGTAGCCAGCAATGGCCCAACGGTTGCTGGACGGATTGAAACCATCGGTTTCAGCTTCAAGTCCAAACTTGACCGAGCCGCCAGCCTTCGGCGGACCGGAAGCCTTAATGGTTACGTCACTGGTTTTGCCGCTTTGGGACGAGCTACTTGAGCTCCCACCACACGCCGTTGCGATCAGGCCAAAGGCCATGACTGCGGCGACGACTGGTGCCCAGCGACGGATTCCCGCACGCCTCTGCATGATTACTGCCTCCTTCGGCCATAGCCGACGGTTCGAATCGGGGCACCCCACGGAACCCCTCTGTGAGACAAACCCTAGACGTGACCCGAGGCACATGCGAGAGCAGGCCGCTACTTTCACAGCAAGTGAGGCAAGAAATGTGGCCCCGGCGGCATCGGCCTCGTTTCACCTCAGGTAAAAGAAGTTCCCTCATCGACCAGAGTTTCCGCCACCGATTCCTCGCTGGCATGGGCGAAATGACTATGAACATGGTCAAAGACTGGCGCAGCAAGGAGTGCCTCGCCTCGCAGATCGGCCGTCGACCAGTCGGAATCAATCGATGAACACGTAACTGTGAGGTTCTGATCGCCCTCGACCTCCCAAAGCAAAGCTGGGCGAGCCCCGTGCCACCTCAATGCAAACGACAACAAACCAACAGCCGTCGGCAATCGATGCACCGCTATCGGTTGACCGAGCCATTCCTCGGTGAACCCTGGAAGCAGGTCGACAACAGCATCGACATCGGACACAACGATGGCCCGGATATTTCGCAAGAACGCCGCGGTACGAAAAGGATCGTGAGCGTCGGTTTCGCTGGGCCACGCCCAAAGCGGTTCTCCGGAAAGTAACTCTCGCCGGAGTTGAGCGATCGCTCCTATATCAACCGTTCCATCGCCTGGCCCAACTCGAGACACACCACGACGATCCATCTCATCGTTGAGTGCAGCCAAGTGCAGCCGAACCGCAAGCGCAGCGTCAGGCTCTGCTGCACCGTCAAGCAACGCAATTGCCGAGCGATAGGCCCGAACCGTCCAACGAGCGTCATAACCAACACGTTGAGCAACATCGAGCCCGACCGGACCATCGCCGATGGCAAAAAATGAACTCGAACGCCGCAAGCGACTCCCGCGTTGGCGCTTCGCTATCCAATGAGCTGCAGAGGCCACTCGTTCAATCATTTGGTCAGCGAACGCGCCGTCACCGGACAACGCAACGTGTCGCTCCAGCGTCACGACCCAACTCGCCGTTGCATCGAGGCTGTGCGAGTCGAAGGAACCATCGGCATTCTGAAGATCGGTGGACGCGATCAAAAGGCGCTCAGCTTCTGCCGAGAGTCCTTGTTCATCAAGAGCCATCGTGAGTTCCGACCGCTCAAGACCATTCACGGGAACACCTGGCCAACGAAGGGGGTCCTCTCCAGCGACGTGCACCAAGAGATGAGAGCGAGATCCGTCAATTGCTTCTTCGCTCTGCCTCTCGGGAAGATCGAATTTTGGCGCTCGCGCCGTCTGCGCTTTCCAACCAGCGACAACACGTTCAAAAGGAGGAAGCGCGGTGATATCACAACGTTTGAGATCAGCAGCGCTCATCGCCGCTCCGAGCGGAAGAACAACTTGCAACGTCGCGGTGTGTGGCAGTGGAAAAACAAACGATGCGGTTGTGCAGGCGCCCGTCAATTTGATTCCGTCATCAGGAAACGCGTTGACGGCATCGCCGGCGATGGTGACGTCTTTTGCCGACCGCCCATCGAGTTCAATTCCGAATCGAGATGGCAAGCGTGAAAACGCAGCAACGGCGTCGCCATCGATCGTAACGATGCCATCGGCGAAATCGATCGTCGACGACGCGCTCGATGCGCTTGTAAACGCGAGAGCAAGCGCAACGGGGATCGACGTGGCGTTGTGAAAAGCAATGACGAGCACAGGGCTACCCGTGGATCCGTCAACCACGCTCCATGCTCGCTGCTCGATCTCGCCACCGGGAAGCCTCATCGCACTAAGGACAACCGGCGTGGACTCAGTCAGAGATTGACGCACAAGAGCCACACCCGACGCCACATGCCATCGGTCTTCGGCCCCTACCCACCAATCGAGCGACCACGTCGCTCCCTCGGGAGTGATTACCCCACGACGGTCCACCTTGGCCCGGCCGCCAGCCCCGATCGTGCCGAGCAGAACCCAGGCATCGGCGATTGCTTGGTCATTGGCGTTTTGGTCCAACAGGGCGCGCTCCATCGGCGGCGACGCTACCCCCGGCCGAACGCCATCCGTTCATCGCAGCGATCTCGCCATCGCACCAAGGGTGGCTAGAAGCCACGCGAACCACCCGACCTACACTCCGGCGGTGTCCGATTCTGAGCCAACGCGTGCTGTGCTCATTCCCGTCAAAGCGTTCTCCGATGCAAAAGCGCGTCTTGCCGAAGCCCTCAATCCCGACGAACGCTCAACGCTCGCTCAATCGATGGCGACAATCGTCGTAGCTGCAGCTGCTCCCCTCGCTGTCTGGGTCGTGTGTGATGACACAGCGGTGGCAACGTGGGCAACACAGCAAGGCGCAAGCGTTCTGTGGAAGCCGGACCGCGGCCTCAATGGTGCCGTGAACGAAGGCGTGGCTGACCTCGCTCACCTCGACGTCGACACCGTGATCGTTGCGCATGCCGACCTTCCCCATGCCGAACACCTCGAGTGGCTCGCTGACTACGACGGCGTCACGCTCGTACCCGACCGTCACGGCGACGGCACAAACGTCATTGTGATCCCAACTGATAGCGGCTTCGTGTTTTCCTATGGCCCCTCCTCATTTCAGCGACACCAAGCAGAAGCCAAACGACTTGGGCTCGCTGTCCGCGTCATTCACGATGACCGACTTGCGTGGGATGTCGACCGGCCCGAAGATTTAGTGCCTCCGAATTGGGGAGAAACAACATGACGACCGAACTCCCTCCGCTACCGCTCGGTGATCTGCCGACTCGCTCCATCGACTCCCACGATCTCGCCACCCCCGGTCGCGCGCTCGTGATCGTCGCCCATCCCGACGATGCAGAATTTCAGTGCGGAGGAACGCTTGCGAAGTGGGCGGGCAAAGGCTGTGTCGTCAACTATCTCGTTTTGACCGACGGCTCAAAAGGCACGTGGGATGCCGATCGAAATACCGATGCTCTGGTGGAACAACGGCGAGCCGAACAAATGGAAGCAGCGCGCCGCCTTGGTTCCACCGGCAAAGTCGTGATGCTCGGCCATGTGGACGGAGAGCTGCAACCAACGCTTCATATTCGCGATCAGGTCGCCTATTGGATTCGGTCCACCCAGCCTGACGTTGTCCTCGCCCACGACCCGTGGAAGCGCTATCGACTTCACCCCGATCACCGCAATGCCGGATGGCTCGCACTCGATGGAATCGTTGCCGCACGCGATCCGCACTATTTCCGCCACCATGGGCTTGACGTTCATCGCCCAGAGATCGCGCTTTTGTTTGAAGCCGACGAACCCGATCATGTTGAAGACATCACTGGATTCGTCGACGCAAAGGTCGACGCACTTCTCGCTCACGCAAGTCAATTTATTACGACACATTTAATTCCGACTGACGATGATGGCTCTGCCGCCGAAGCTTTCGGGAAACGGGTGCGTGACCATGCCGAAGCTGTCGGATCGATCGCTGGCGTCACTCGCGGCGAGGCCTTCAAGATCCTCTTAAGTCTCTAACGAGTCGCCTTCAAGCCCCTCGACAAGGTCGAACCGTCCGCGTTGATGACGGCTCTGTGAACAGAAGACGAACTCCTCTCAAGCATCCGCGCGTGAGCCCGACGCGCGGTGTTGGATGACGGGGTCGCAGCAACCGCACCTTCGGGAGTCCAGTGACCACCACTCTGGCCATGTCGTCAAACCTGTCCACGCAATCGAGAGAAGCATCCTTCGATCTTGCTGCGGGAGGAGGTCAATGACGCCGCTTGGGAAACAGGTCTACGTACTCGACACGTCAGTTCTGCTCGCCGACCCCAAGTCGATGACACGGTTTGAAGAACACGATGTTGTCCTTCCTGTCGTCGTTGTGCTCGAACTCGAATCAAAACGCAATCACCCCGAATTGGGTTGGTCTGCTCGTCAGGCATTACGTCAACTTGAACATTGGCGCGTCAAACACGGATCTCTCACAACCGCCTTCACTGTGAACGATGCCGGCGGCACCCTCCGCGTAGAGATCAACCATCAAGACCTCGGCGCACTTCCGCCGTCACTCGCAGGCGACACCAACGATCACCGGATCTTGGCAGTGGCGCGAAACCTCGCCGCTGAAGGCAACCAGGTCACCGTCGTCACCAAGGACCTCCCCCTGCGCCTGAAGGCGTCGATCGTTGGCTTGAATGCCGATGAATACCGAAACGAACTTGCCCGCGACGACAGTTGGACCGGCATCGTTGAACTTGCATGCGAGAGCTCTCTAATCGATGAATTGTTCGAACTCGGAACCGTTGACGACGAACGGGCACGCGATCTTCCGTGCCACACCGGTGTGGTCATGCACGCGGGTTCGCAATCAGCGCTTGCTCGCGTTCATGCCGACAAGTCACTGCACCTTGTTCGCCGTGACGGCCAGTTGTTCGACGTTCGCGGTCGTTCGGCCGAACAACGCATTGCTATCGATCTTCTCTCCGATCAATCCATTGGAATCGTGTCTCTTGGGGGCCCTGCAGGAACCGGCAAAAGCGTGCTCGCTCTCGCTGCAGGTTTGGAGTCCGTGCTCGAACAACGCAGTCACAAACGCGTTGTTATTTTCAGACCGCTTTATGCCGTCGGCGGACAAGACCTCGGATACTTGCCCGGTTCGGAATTCGAAAAGATGAGCCCATGGGCAGCGGCGGTACTCGATGGCCTCGAAGCGATCACTGGTCCAGAGGTCATCGATGAAGTCATCCATCGTGAACTCCTCGAGGTTCTTCCGCTCACGCATATCCGTGGACGAAGCCTCACCGACACGTTCGTCATCATTGACGAGGCCCAGAACCTTGAGCGACCAGTGCTTCTCACCGCACTCAGTCGCCTCGGCGAAGGAAGCCGCGTTGTGCTCACCCACGATGTCGCCCAGCGCGACAATCTGCGCGTCGGCCGACACGACGGAATCATCACGGTGATCGAGGCCCTCCGCGGTCACCCGATTTTTGGTCATGTCACCTTGACTCGCTCCGAGCGCAGTGAAATCGCTGCTGTCGTCACCGAGTTACTTGACGGTCCCCTCGATTCCTGAATCGGCAAGATTGACCTGACTGTCGGACACACGATCTAGCGTGAGTGCCGTGAGTCAGAAGCCATCGACATTCCAAAGCGTGAACGTGCGCGAGTGGTCAAAGCAACCACCCGTTCTTCCGTTTGCGGTTCTCGATGTCGAAACCACCGGTCTCAGTTCCGATCGGGATCGCATCATCGAAATCGCTGTTGTCCGATGCGCGTCCGATGGATCGTTCATCAATGAGTGGTCAACACTTGTCGACCCCGGCCGCGATCCTGGCCCCACACACATCCACGGCATCAGCGCCGCCGACTTAGTCGGAGCACCCACATTCGCCAAGATCGCGGAAGAACTCGCCGAGCGCGTTGAAGGGGCAATGATTGTCGCGCACAACCTTTCGTTCGACGCTGGCTTCTTAGGTGCCGAATACGCGCGGACCCAGACACCTTTGCCGTATCAACCCGCTTTGTGCACCCTGCAATTAGCTCGCCACGTGCTCCCCGATAACGACGGCTATTCGCTTGCAGCGTGTGCGGCGGCGTTAGGAATCGACCACCCCAACGCCCACCGAGCTCTCCCCGACACGCGAGTTACAGCACTGGTTTTGCAGGCGATGCTCCACCGTTTATTCCCTCCAAGTAACCAAGACGCACTCCCGTTCACGTAAGCGGCCAAATAGCCCTTGTCGTTTTCTTGGGTAGCCGCCAGATTTCTCCGAGGGATTGCGATCACCCGAAACCGGTCGCCGTTGTCAACCGACGCGGAGAGACCGTCCCATGCACACCACAGCCGTTGCCGTCGAGACCCTGGCCCAGATCACGCTTGATCTCGAAACATTGTCTCCCAACATTGCAACGTTCATCACCTACACCGGTGATGTCATCGCAGAAATTCACGAACTTGATTCCACCGATCCGGTCACTGGGCTTCTTGGCCGATCTGCCGCTGATTCCATTACTGCAGTGGGTGTGCGCGCTCCGGCCGAGATCACTCAGCCCACGAACGCAGGAACATTCCCCGGCCATCACACCGTTGTTCATGTCGTGAATCGAAATGGTTGCGCCATCACCGTCCTGAGTGACGAGGCTGACTCCCGCTGGTTCGGTCCAACGGTCTTACCGCAACAAGGTCGAGTCCCCGATGCGTGTCGGCGCACACTTGGTCTCTCCACATCACCCCCATCAGAACCAATGACCAACTTCGTCGTTACCGCGTGGCTCGAAGTACTTGTGCGTCACGCTCTTCACGAGCCCGAACTGGAATGGTCACACATCGTTGGACTGCATCCAGCGGGGTCTTCGGCAGAGTGGCCTGTCACTCCCGCGACACTCGCCGAAGCGACCCGTTCGCTCGGAACCTCACTTGATTGGGAGCGATTTCGCAGGGTGATCGCGACGGTAGGCGGATTCCCCTTCGGCAGCGACGCAGCCAAACTCGCAACCTGGATGGATTGCGGCATGTTCTCCCGATGGGCAATGGACTCACTTCCCGATCGCGCCGACCTCGTCGATGCTCTCGAAGCGGTTCTCGGGCCAGCGACCTTCGACCGACTCTGGGCAACCGTTCGATTCTGTGAGTGAATCGCTCCTTGCACTCGTAGAGCGCAGGCCGCCCGTGGCAGGCTCACAACATGACACTCGTGCTGACCATCGACTGGTCTGCTGATTCCACTGCAGTAACGATCATTGACATCGCAGCCCATTCCATCGTTGCAGAAGGCCGTTCGCTTCACGGTTCCAGAAAGACAGCGAAAGAGACAGCGACGAACTGGTGGGAATCGCTCATCAGCGCAGCCCACACCGCAACCGACGGGCTCGCGGCACTCGGTCTCACAATCAAAGACATCCGGCTCATCGAACTATCCGGCAATGAACCCGCTGGCGGCCTCGTCGCATTCGATTCTTCCGGAATCGTGTGTGCTGCAGTACCTGGCGACCACGTCGATTCAGACACAGATGCCAAGTTGCTCGTCACACAATTCGCTGGCGGTGCAGATTCGTGGCGCGAGATCACTGGCGTCCTTCCCGAAGCAGGCTCGACTGTCGCATTGCTCTCGTGGCTGCGCCGCACTTCGCCCGAGGCGTGGGCTGACCTTCACACCATCACCGTCCCGATCGGTTTTTACATGCGACAACTCGGCGGTGACCACGCGATAAGCATGACCACTGCTATCGGCACTGGTGTTGTCGACCGACAGTCAGGTGCTTGGTGTGCATCGATGCTCGATGTTGTTGATCCAACAACATCGTGGATGGTCGCGTTGCCGCGCATTACCGATGCAGCCACTCCGGTGGGACTCCTGACAAACAATGCAGCCCGCTCTCTCGGACTCCCCTCCGGCTGCCCCCTCCACGTAGGTAGCGCGAGCAGTTCCTGATCCGAACAGTGGGCGGCTGCGTCCAGACGCCGAGTGCCCGTAGCGTTCCCAAGTGCCCAGCGATAACTAGGTTTGCTGATCTTCCGTTGATCGTGCGTGTCCGTTCGGTGTCTTCGAGCAACGAAACGTTGCCCGTTGGCTCAACTCACAGAGAAAAACACAGAAGCGCTATCTGTGGCATTATGGCGTGAGCGCTATTGAACAAATAACTTTTATTTGATCCTGCGTCACCTCAAAGTTACGGAAGGTCCACCCACCGTGGTCAAAGTCAGTCGCCAACGCTCAGCTGAAATTCGGATCGAACTCCTCGATGCGGCTGCCACCGAACTTCTTCACGTTGGCTACGACGCCACGGCGCTCACCTCCGTTGCCCAAACCTGTGGGTTTGCGACGAGCGCGATCTACAACAGATTCCCCACCAAAGAATCTCTTATCGAAGCACTCATAGTCGAGCGCATCGAACCAAAATTCGGCGGGCAACTAGACGCTGCAGCAATTGCGTTCTGGTCAGGCTCATCAGATTCGCCGAAACTCAACGGCAATCAACTTGGCGTTATGGCCGAACTTCTCCTGGCAGCGCGCCACAACCCATCTCTCCACGATTCGGTCTACGGCTTTCTCCGACGTCGCGCAGACACCGCGCTCGTCGAACGCGACAAGGCTGCTGCTCGCGGTGAAGTGCGAGACGGCCAAGACCCATTAGTCCAAGTTCTCATGCGCGGTGCGAGCTGGGTTGGCTCCTACGTCTTTGGAATCGTCAGCGAACCTCCCAAGCGCTACATGAAATCCGTCGACGACCTCGTGCGCTTGACCGTGACGAATGTTCCCCTTTCAACTCCACTTACCGCTCAACGTCCGAACAAGGCACGCGTCGTGTCCAACGCCCCCCACTATGAAATCCTCGAGCACGACGCAATCCATGAGGCTCTCGTCAATTCCGCCGCCGAGGTTTTTGCAGAGAAGGGCTACCACGCGGCTGCAGTTGCCGATATCGCACGTCGCGCCCGGCTCACAACGGGCGCCATCTACAACCGCTTTGCCGGAAAGGCCGGCCTCATGAACGCCGTCATCATCGACAAACTCAGCGCTGGTGCTCAAATCGTCGGGTTCGACGTTGTTCAAACGCTTGCATCATCCCAGGCGATTTCAGATCCAGCGGTTTCCGACCTCATAGTTCGTTTAAATGACAACTCCGATTTGGACAACCGTGGGCTTCGCCTCGCCGCTCGCGATGCATCACGGCACGAGCCCGAAGTTGCCGCCGTGGTTGGATCACTTCAAGAGGCCACGCTCGCCAATATGGCGAATTTCGTGAGGAACGCCCAAGGCGAGGGACTCCTCCGATCAGATATTGACGCCGAAACTGCAGTGTGGTTCCTGTCGGTCAACCCAGTGGGGGCTGGTCTCGTTTGCGCAGCCTTCCCTGAACTCAAGCCAGAAGCAGCGACCACGTTTTACACAACGGCGATGGAAGTCATGCGAACCCAGCCGAACTGAAGATCGGCACGCATAATTTCCTGGCGATAGTTTCCGGGGATGACTTCAACCTCCGACTTTGCTCAACTTGATGCCACCGCGCAAGCTGAACTCGTCCAGTCGGGCGAGGTCCGACCCCTAGACCTCGTTGATGCAGCGATAGCGTGCATCGAATTGGTCAACCCGATACTCAACGCTGTTATCCATGAGCGATTCGAGAAGGCTCGGACCGAAGCCGAAGGCGCACTTCCCGACGGCCCGTTTCGTGGCGTGCCCTTCCTCCTCAAAGATCTCGAAACCCGCAGTGTGGGTGATCCTCATCACGCTGGCACTTCGTTTCTCAAAAACGCTGGGTACATCTCCGATAGAGACGACTACGTCACTTCACGACTGCGGGCTGCTGGTGTCGTGATCGTTGGACGAACGAACACTCCCGAGTTCGGCACCACCATCACAACCGAGCCTGAGTCACACGGCGCCACCCTCAACCCTTGGAACCCCGGCTATTCGACAGGCGGATCCTCTGGCGGATCTGCAGCTGCAGTCGCGTCGTTCATGGTGCCTGCCGCTCACGCCAGCGATGGTGGCGGTTCGATTCGTATTCCGGCGAGCGAATGCGGACTGGTTGGGCTCAAACCCACGCGTGGTCGAGTTCCACTTGGACCAGCCATTAGCGAATCATGGGCCGGTTCAACCACCAACGGCGTCGTTACGCGAACGGTGCGCGATACCGCTGCCCTTCTCGACGCAATGTCTGGTCCGATGCCAGGAGATGCCTACGCCACTCCCCCGTTGCTACGACCTCTTGCCGAAGAAGTCGGCCGCGATCCTGGCTCACTGCGCATCGGAATCCTCGACCACCCTCTCCTCCCTTACGTCGAGACCTCGTCGGAAATGACCAGCGCCGTTCGCTTTGCTGCGTCACTGCTCGAACAACTCGGACACAAGATCGAAGATTCGCACCCAGAGGCGATGGGTGACCCTGAATTCACCAACGCATTTACAACCGTCATCGCTGCCCACATCGCACACGACCTTGACGAATGGGGACGGGTGCTCGGACGAGACATCACCGAAGTCGATGTCGAAGAGCGCAATTGGATGTTCGCGACGATCGGCCGTTCATTCACCGCTCCTCAGTATCTCGATGCAATCTTCTGGCAGCAGGAATGGTCTCGTCGCATGGCCACTTGGTGGACGAGCGCGTTCAATCCCAATGGTTTCGACATCCTCTGCACCCCAGTACTGAACAGTGCACCGCCAAAAATTGGTTGGCTGAGCGATCCGATCGAAGGCCTCGGGCGAGTGACCTCGATCATGCAATACACCGCGCAATTCAACGTCACTGGGCAACCCGCGATCTCACTGCCGCTTTGGTGGACCGAAAACGGATTACCCGTTGGAATTCAGTTTGTTGCACCGTTTGGACGCGAAGACTTACTCATTCGTCTTGCATCTGAACTCGAAGCGGCATGCAACTGGAATGAACGGGTTCCAGAAATTCACGCGTGAGCGACTTCACTCACGATCGTCTTTCGACGCAGCCCATCTTCCGAAAACAGAAACGGCCTGACACTCCATCGGAATGCCAGACCGCTCTCACTCACACCTATTACGCAAACTCAGTAGGCACGTGCCTCTTCTGGTTCGTCGTCAAGAGTGCTGTCTGATGGGCTCAGGAATCGCCATACAAGTCCGGAGATAATCGCGCCAATAATCGGTGCAACCCAGAACAGCCAAAGCTGACCAAGCGCCCAACCACCCTGAACAATTGCCGGTCCCGTAGATCGCGCCGGATTCACCGAAGTATTCGTCACCGGAATCGAAATCAAGTGAATAAGCACAAGCGCGAAGCCAATGGCCATCGGCGCTGCTGCCCCAACTGCTTTCTTCGCCGTCGCTCCGAGAATCACGAAGAGGAACCCTGCGGTCATCACGATTTCAGTGATGAGGCCAGCGGCGAGATTGAATCCGCCTGGCGAATGCGCGCCATATCCGTTCGCAGCAAGTCCATCGACCTTGAGGTCAAACCCTGCGCGTCCGGAGGCAATCGCCCACAGCGTCAGCGCCGCGAGAATCGCGCCAACTACCTGAACAATGACGTAGGGAAGTACTTCCTTCGTCGGGAAACGCTTTGAGACCCATAACCCGATGGTGACGGCCGGGTTGAAGTGACCGCCAGAAATATGACCAACCGCATAAGCCATCGTCAGCACAGTGAGACCAAACGCAAACGACACACCTACAAGACCGATACCTAACTGAATGCCATCGCTGCTGCTGATCAATTTTGCCGCCAGCACAGCACTCCCACAGCCGCCGAGAACTAGCCAGAACGTTCCGATCGCCTCGGCGATGAGCTTCTTGCCCATGTCCATTGGTCCCCCTTGGGGTGTCATGTATCGCCGGGAGTCGGCGACGAAGAAAACGGTAGAAGCGCCGGTCCCACGAAGGGTGGATAGACGAATAAATCGCATTCGAGTTTGCTGGAGTCCGAAAACTGAGACCACATGCCCGCACATGGCAGGCTCCTACCGTGACTCTTGAGCTTCCCCTCGCCACTGACCTCCGGACGCTGCTCACCCTCGAAGCAGTGAGCCCCGATGCGTTTCTCGCCCCAAGCGCGCATACCGGCTGGGGCCGAATTTACGGCGGTCAAGCAATCGCTCAAGCCCTCCGCGCTGCTGCACTCACCGTTGACGATGGACAGATCCCTCATTCAATGCACGCGTATTACGTCCGCCCAGGTGATGAAGCAGCGCCTGTGCTGTACGAAGTTCAACGAATTCGCGATGGTCGTTCGTTTTCCACCAGACAAGTTGTCGCATCACAGTCGGGTGGTGCGATTCTCAATTGCATCGCGAGTTTTCATACGCCAGAAGAAAGCGAAGAGCGCGAGGCAACGTTTCTGCCGGCCGATACACCGCAGCCTGACGCGCTCGAGGATGAAGAAACACCCCTGTTCTTCCAGACTCGAGCACTCCGCGATGCTCACGGCATGGCCAAGACTGCGTGGATGCGAGCCGAAGAATCATTCGGCGATGACCCAGTGATGAATGCGTGTGCACTCGCCTACCTCTCCGATGAGCACCTCCTTGGAGCGGCACTCACAGGACACAGCCTCATTGGCGATTTCGAGAAACTCATGACCGCAAGCCTTGACCACGCACTTTGGTTCCATCGTCCGCTACGAGTCGACGACTGGCTGTGTTTCACGCTTGACGGCCAAGGAATGTCTGATGCGCGCGGACTTTCGATCGCTCGAGTCTTCAACCAGTCCGGCACCCACGTGGCCACGGCCGTTCAAGAGGCCCTCGGTCGCCCTCGACGCTGAACCGTTCCTCTGAGTTCATCGGATATTTTCGAAACTCGGCTGCGCACAGGGTGCAATCTGTGTCATCGTCATAAGAAATGCCTGATGATCCCGACTTCTCGAAAGAATCCGACGCCAACGCTGCCGGCCCTATGACGCCCCCACCAGCCACCGGTATGGGTACCGAACGCCCAGAGGACGTCCCGCCCACTGGCGGACCAATTGCTCTCGAACGAACCTTTGCGTTCATTGATATCTGCGGGTTTACCGCACTCACCGAACGACATGGACCTCGACGCGCTGTGCGCGCGCTTGAAGTATTCCGCTCAGCAGTGAAAGAAGTTGCCGGTCGACGCGGCGTGCGCGTTGCCAAATGGTTAGGCGACGGCGTTCTCCTTGTTGGCGTGAAGCCTGGCCCCATCGTGGCGACCGTTGCGGAAATGACGGGCAGATTCGAATCATTCGCGATCGACCTTCGAGCTGGCGTCGCCAGCGGAACAGCCTTGTTGTTCGATGGTGACGATTACATCGGTCGCCCCGTCAATCTTGCTGCTCGGCTTTGCGACGAAGCCGAACCTGGCCAATTGCTCGCACACCCGTCAGCACTTAATGGCGTGCCCGATTGGGTCGAGATCGGACCACCGAAAGAGGTCACCGTTCGGGGAGTCGGCCCCATCGAAGGCGTTCGTCCGCTGCGTCCATCTGCCGATGTCCAGTTCCCACCTGAACCAAATCGCGACTCAGAGATCTAAGCGGAACTTCATCGTCACACATTCGATCCACCGGTCATTGACCGCTTGGTATCTGAACTTCGACCCCCGCTATGCTCTCCGGTCTGCTGTGGCTTTGCCCAGCAACGCAAGCGTGACACCGGCCCCCATCGTCTAGCGGCCTAGGACACCACCCTCTCAAGGTGGACGCACGGGTTCAAATCCCGTTGGGGGTGCCACGCAGGACTGCCTACCGGCTAGCTGTAACCGCCAGACAGATCAACGATGAGTTGTGTCGCGTTTTGCGCACGCAGACAGATCTTGCCGGCATCGACACCGGTTGTTCCGACAGGCACGACGACATGTGCGGCTTTAGTTTGGCCAGTCACAAGATTCAGCACGGAGGTTTCCGAACCAGGTGCCGGCGGAGTTGAACACGGAAATACCGAAACCCACCCGGGGCTTCGAGCATCAGTCGCGGTGATATTGACCTCGACCGCAGACGAACCAACCGCTGCTTTTCCTGCACCCGTCACCTGTACAGGGACCGTCTGTCCACCATTGACCAACCCGATGGACG
This sequence comes from Actinomycetota bacterium, assembly GCA_026393455.1. Lineage (GTDB taxonomy): Bacteria > Actinomycetota > Acidimicrobiia > Acidimicrobiales > Acidimicrobilacustridaceae > Acidimicrobilacustris. Next base: position 44,985 of record JAPLAE010000101.1, on the reverse strand, counting down.
AACGCGAGTCAAACACTCGGGTTGGTGTCGAGATATTGAGTCGTTGTCCCGATGGCCCGACATAGCCAAAAACATCGACGATGACGTTTGTGTCAAGTAGCGAATAAACACAGATCGAACCGCCCGGAGAAAGCGGGATAATCGCGCCGTTGCCTGACGGCACCTTCGACTGATAATTCACATTCGACACGGTTGGCCGAGTACCTCCGCACTGCCACGCCGTGAGATATCCAGAACCACTGGCGCCATCAGCAGTGAGGCTTACGAGCACTGCTGTTGCCCCAGATGGGACTCCAGCCGGGCCAGTTATCGGGACCTGTACCTGGCCGTTGGCAGAAACCGCCGTCGAATGCCTCGTGTCGAGAACTCGAGTCGGAGTTACCGGAGTTACCGCGGAGGAAACCGCAGAGTCATACAGACCTTGAAAGTCCACGATCAAGTGAGTTGCAGATTGAGAATAGAAACACACTTTGCGGCTTGCATTCAGCCGAACCGTGACAAGGTTTGTCGAAACCGCACCGGGAAGATAGTTGAGTGTTGATGTCGTTGGCGGATCGCCGCATGCGTACACAGCAAGGTAACCAGTATCCGTGGTGCCATCGACCGTGACGTTCATCGTGACCGACGTTGTTGTCGCTGTCGTTCGTTCTGAAAGGTCGAGCACAAAGACTTCGCCGGATTCAAGTGAGCGTGTTGAAGTTGTACCGAGTGCCGACCGTGTGTCGAGAACACGCGTCGGCCCAACCGGGACGTAACCGCTTACCGCGGCCACCCCCGTTGCCCCCGGCTCGTTCGAGAATGCGAGGCCACCGGGAGTTTCAAAGATGCGGTCAACAACGAGTCGTCGCTGATTTTCTGGATAACTGAGGTCGAAACCTTCTTCCCAATAGTGATTGGCAACGTAAAGAACATTGCCGGCACCGCGAAAGACAGATGAACCCCCAATTCCCATCATGCCTTGGCGCCGAGACATCACTTGACCTGAACCAACGCGAGTGCAGATCGGCGTCCAACTGAACTGCAGCGCACCGCACTTCGCCATTCCCAGCGAATAGCCGTCGGAATCCCAGTGGGAACCCGAATAAAAAAGCGTTGGAACGCCGTCAGAAAGTCGAGCCATTGACGGATTTTCCGTCACACCGCGCTCCCACCCTTCGGAGGCTTTCAACAAGTAAATGGGAACACTTCCCGGAGCAAAGGCAACGGTTTGTCGACTCGTCATCACTATTTCTTTGGCAAAAATGGATGCCCAGTAGCTGCCCGGATTCCCCTGGTCTTCCCATAACAGCCATGTCTTACCCGTCGCCGAATCAGCGAAGACGCTCGGATCGATCACACCAAGCTGCGAATCTCCGCACCACATCTGATGCGGATCTAGATACGGACCGTCAGGAGTCTGACTTGATGCGTAATAGATGCAGTGCCGGCCGAAGTCATTCACTCGAAGTGCATAAAACATGAACCATGCGCTTGAACCATTGACTGACAACTTTGCGACTGACGGCGCCCAAAGTTGATCGGGAAAGTTCTTCTCCCCGGACGTCCAGGTGCTCCCCGTCGGAGACGGATCTGGCAATGCGTCATGGATTTGCCCATTTGCATTCGCGTACGGTGACGGATTGGTCGGATAGTTCGACCGCGCTGTCCATGTCACAAGATCTGTTGATGACATCACCGGCACATAGACACCACCAGTGGTTGTCGAAAATGCGTAGTACTTCTGTGTCGCCTCGTCCCACACCACATCGGGATCGGGGAAGTTCTGGGTGTACACCTGTCCCGGCGCGAAATACGGGGATCCGACAAACGATGGGCGGAAATGCTGTTCATCGGTGACGGCCCCAGCGGAAACCGCTCCGACCGCGGCAACCACCAAGATGACCGCAAGTGCGAAAAACAACCCGGCGAGAGTGCTCGCAGAACGAAGGGGACGACGCAGAAACCGTTGCAGGGGGGCGGAGTGAGGTTTCGTCATAAGGGCGGAATCGAAAATGCGTGCTCTTAAACGCTACCCGGCACCTCCCCAAGACAGCCATCGGACCCCGCCACGAACTGGGCCCCTAACCCCTCGACCACAATTTGGGGGCGGAAAGTGGCGAAATGGCCTCGCTCTATTAGTGTTTCGCCACCGAAGGCACGTCTTCTGACTGTCTCAGCACCGATCAAGGGGATCCGCATGACACTCGAGGGAATCGACCTCCTCGACCTCGACCGCTTCCAGCGTCTCGAGCACTACCAAATGTTCGACCGCCTGCGCGCCGAAGATCCGGTGAGTTGGCACGAGTACCCAGGCGCCCAAGGGTTCTGGAACGTCGTGAAGCACAAGGACCTTCTCACGGTGAATCGTGACACCGCTTTATTTTCCTCCGAGGCCGGTGGCATCTCCATCCTGACCCCCGATGAGCTTGCTGGTGGCGCCGGCGGCGGCGACCCGCGCGGACTCATGATGCTGTACATGGATCCCCCGAAGCACACCCGCTATCGGTTGCTGGTCAACAAGGGCTTCACACCACGCATGATCGGAATGCTTGAGAAGTACCTCGAGCACCGCGCCATCCTTATCGTTGACAACATCATCGAACGCGGTTCGTGTGACTTTGTTGTTGATCTGGCATCGGAACTCCCCCTCCAGGCCATCGCCGAAATCATGGGCGTCCCGCAGGAAGACCGCATGATGCTGTTCGACTGGTCGAACCGTATGATCGGCCTCGACGATCCCGAGTACGCCACCGAAGACAACGCTTCGGCCATGGTCGAGCTCTACTCCTATGTCAACCAACTCGGTAAGGAGCGAGCAAACGACCCTCGTGAAGACATCATCACGAAGTTGATCAATTCCGAGATCGAGGGCGACAAGATGAGCGAACTCGAGTTCGACATGTTCATGGTGCTGCTGACCGTCGCCGGCAACGAGACCACCCGAAACACCACGTCGTGGGGCATGTGGGCTCTCATGCAGAACCCAGATCAATACGCTGCGCTCGCCGGTGACATCGACGGGAAGATCGATCAAGCAATCGAGGAAGTCCTTCGCTGGGCAACGCCGGTGTACCACTTCCGCCGCACCGCCTTGGAAGACACAATCATTGGTGACAAGGAAATCAAAAAGGGCGACAAGGTCGTCATGTGGCACATCAGTGCCGATCGTGACGAGGAAGTCTTCGACGATCCTTATCAGTTCAACATCGAGCGTTTCCCGAACGAGCACATCGCGTTCGGTGGCGGTGGCCAGCATTTCTGTCTCGGCGCCAATCTCGCTCGCATGGAACTCAAACTGATCTTCCGCGAGATCATGGAGCGAATTCCCGACATGCGCCTCGCTGGTGATGTTGAGATCCTGCGCTCGAACTTCATTGGTGGCGTCAAGCACATGCCCGTCACCTTCAGCGCTGGTGCTCGCCGTAATCCGGCACCGTTCGCAACCGCGTAAGTACTGTCACTTCGACAATTACGAAAAGAAGCCGTCGCCCAGAAATGGTCGGCGGCTTCTTCGCGTCAGCGCACTCTTTCATTGGAAGCAGAAGTCCCAACCGACTCAGTCTGCGGCTTGATACTCCGCAAACATAGCGATTTCTTGGTCTTTTCTCGGGTAGGCGAACCACACCAACGCCATTCCGAGTGCCATGGCGAATGCCCCTGCAGCAAACGCCCAGTGTTGGCCATCGATGAATGAATCTCGAGCGGCGGTTGTTATTTGCGATGCATATTGCGGATACGTGGTTGCGACATTTTCTGCGCTCGAGAACGACCGCGTGAGTTGACCCACAACTTGATCGGAGATGGCGGCCGTCTGAGGCGTGGACTCGATCTGCGAGTTAAACGACTTCACGTAACCGGCAGTCAATAGTGCCCCGAAAATCGATTGCATGATCGCGCCACCAAGATCTCGTTGAAGATCCGCCGTTGCTGAAGCCATACCGGCTTTTCGCACCGGAACTGCACTCGTAAGTGCACGAGATGCCGGCGTTCCGGCAAATGCAACACCCGCACCCAGGAACACATAACCCAGACTGACCATGGCAAACGAAGAGCGACTGTTCCAGAGAAACAGCATGACGCCGAATCCCAACATGCAAGAGACGTAACCAAGCATCAGTGTGACGCGTGATCCATAGTTCTCGATGAGTTTCGCTGATTGCGGTGCAAGCAGCACCATCACAAAGGCTGCAGGCAATACGCTCAACCCCGCGGTCCATGTTGAATACCCAAGGACGTTCTGCAGATATTGCTGTCCGACAAACATGGCTCCCATAAGAGAACCAAAGACCAAAATTCCCGCAATCGCTGCGACCCAGAATGGTTTCCGACTCGCATAATGCAAGTCGTAAAGCGGAACTTGCACGCGTCGCTGACGGAGAATGAATGCCCCAATCGCCCCTATGCCGACGATGGCGAAGATGAGCGTCTGCGTCAGCATGCCTGGTTCCGGCGCAAAACTGATTGCCAACACCACAGCACCCACCATGACAACGGAAAGAATGCCACCCAAGTTGTCTACCGGTTCAGTCGACTCATGGACATGTGATGGAACAAATTTCCATGCACCGAAAAACGCAACTGCAGCCAGCGGCAGCGTGATGAGAAAGACCGAGCCCCACCAAAAGTACATAAGCACCGCTCCGGCAGTCAGCGGACCAAGTGCCGCCATCGCACCGCCGAGTGCCGACCAAAGTGCAATCGCTTTGGTTCGAGCCGGACCACTCCACAACGCGGCGATCAGTGACAACGTCGTGGGGAAGGCCATGCCCGCGGCAAGACCCCCCAACACCCGCGCGCAAATGAGAACCTCAAGGCTTGGTGCCCACGCGGCCAAGATTGATGCGGGAACAGCGAGCCCTGTGCCAACAAGCAGCATCATCTTGCGACCGTGGCGATCGCCGACCGCTCCGAGCCACAGCACCGAAGCCGCAAGCCCGAGCGAGTAGGCAACCGCCACCAAATTGAGCCCGGTTTGCGAGGCATCGAAGTGGCGTCCGATATCTGGCAGAGCAACATTTGCAACAGAAAGGTTCAGGTTCGCAACGGTCGCTACAAGAATCAGCGAGCCAAGTACGAGCCCTGCGCGAGCGGGATGATTCGTGGCAGTTACGTCGGTCATGGGGGCATTTTGGTCCAGAATCGGCCATCCTCGGCGCCGAGATCGCGAGGCGCAAGAACATTGACATAGTCCAAGACCTGCCATACCGTGCCTCGCATGCCCACACCGCCAACAGTCGCTGACGCCGAACGATCACTCGAGCGACTCTTTCGGCTCACAGTGAACCGGGCCGTACACCATCGACAGACTGCCGCCATTGGCGTTGACGTCACCCGTGCCGGTTACGCGATCCTGCGCTCTCTTGCCGATACTGGCGAGATGCCGATGGGGCAACTCGCGCGCAGATGTTCCATGGACCCCGCTGCTGCGAACCGACAAGTTCGTGTCCTTGAAGATGCCGAACTTGTTGAACGCGTTACCGACCCAGACGATGCTCGTCTCGCCGTCGCCCGGCTCACCACGAATGGACGTCACGCACACGACCGCATTGTTGGCCTGCGTGTCGAACAGATGACTGACGTACTCGGCGACTGGTCTCAGCGTGACTGCACTGAACTTGTGCGACTCGTTGACCAATTGGTCGCCGATCTTCGATCAACCCCAATACGAACCGACACACTCACCGTCAAGGAGCAACCATGAGCCGCATTAACAGCGAACGCCGCATTGACTACGCCGGATCTGTACACGATGAACGCGAGATCGAAGCCGTTGTCGAAGTTTTACGCGGTGGGCCGACGTCCATGCGTATCGGGAAGAACGTCAAGGCCATGGAACGTCGTGTTGCCGACCTCTTTGAAAAAAAGCGCGGCGTCATGTGTAACTCCGGAAGTTCTGCGTTGTACCTCGCCTATGAAGCCATCGACCTTCAGCCTGGAGATGAAATCGTCACTAGTGCAGTGACCTTCTCCACCGATGTAGCTCCGGTCGTCCGCAAGGGTGCCGTTCCCGTGTTCGTCGACGTCACCCCAGATACCTTTCAGATCGACGTCAATCGGATTGCCGAGATGATTACGCCGAAGACTCGGGCGATTATGGCGCCGAACCTGATCGGCAACTGCCCTGATTGGGATGTCATCCGTGGAATTGCCGACGAGCACAATCTGCTCGTTATCGAAGACTCCTGCGACGCACTCGGACAAACCTTGCGAGGGACTCCCACCGGCACTCGCGCCGATATTTCGCTCACCAGTTTCGCCCTCTCACACATCATCACTGCCGCGGGCACCGGTGGCATGGTGTGTTTCGACAATGACCAGCTCGCTGACCGCGCATTGTTGTTTCGTCGTTGGGGCCGCCGCTCTGAACTTCAACTCTTCGGCTCGCTCAAGGGCAAGGAAAACCGCTTTTTCAGCGCACTCGATGACGGACTCGAATACGACAACATTTTCATCTTTGATGAAAACGGCTGGAACTTCGAGCCTTCAGAACTTTCGGCTGCGTTTGGACTTGTTCAGTTAGACAAGTTGGGCGAAAACCTTGCGCGTCGCCAGCGCAGTTTTGCGATCACAAGTTCTCATCTTGCTAAGTACCCGCACCTTTTCATCCTGCCTCAACTGACCGACGGCATCGAAACGGGCTGGCACATGTTCCCGTTCATCATTCAGCCCGATTCAGGCATCCGACGCGCCGACCTTCAGCAGTGGATGGAATCCCATGGTGTCGATACCCGCATGGTGTGGACGGGAAACATCACTCGGCAACCAATGCTTCGCGGGCAGGAGTTCCGTGTTCCTTCCGACGGTCTCCCCAACGCCGACCGCGTCATGGAATGGGGTCTCATCGTTCCCAACAACCATTCGCTCTCCGACGACGACTGCAATTACATCGGCGAATGCATCGACGGATTCGTTTCGGAAAAGGGTTTGTGATGGCTGGTCGCTTCGAAGGCCGCCGAGTCGTGGTCACTGGTTCAAGCCGGGGCATCGGTGCAGCAATCGCTGAGCGAATGGCCGCAGAAGGTGCAAACATTGTGCTCACGGCGCGCACGCTCGACCAGCACGACACCCTCGAGGGAAGTCTCAACGCGACTCGCGACCGGCTTGCTCGTTATGGCACGACCGTGGCCATCGTGGTGGCCGATCTCACTGACCCCATTGATCGACTTCGAGTCATCCCCGAAGCAACGGAAGCACTTGGGGGTCACATCGAAATCCTCGTGAACAATGCCGCGGCTTCGATCCAGGCACCTCTCACCGGATTCTCGGTGAAGCGCCGCAACATCATGTTTGAAGTCAATGTGAATGCTCCACTTGATCTCGCTCTTGCCGTTGCTCCGGCAATGGTCGAAGCCGGCGAAGGTTGGATCGTGAATCTCTCGAGCGGCAGTGCCAAGTTCTGGGGCGGACCTTCGGACCCGATCGAACCAAGCTCGCCCAATATCTCTGCGTACGGAGCATCAAAAGCAGCGCTCAACCGAATCAGCAACGGTCTGGCAATGGAGCTCTACGGAACCGGTGTGCGCGTCAACACGGTCGAGCCTCGCGCGGCAGTGCTCTCTGAAGGCGCGGCCGCCATTTTGGGTGATCGTTTACGTCCCGATCAGATTGAATCGATGGAAGCCATGGTCGAAGGAACGCTCGTACTTTGCGATTGCGCACCCGACATCACTGGCCGCATCACTGTCAGCCTCGACAACATCGACGAATTTGGCCTCGAGGTCCGGAACCTCGACGGCAGTTCTCGCCCTTAGCGGTCAACCGATTCGCAGGAAAACACCCGATCAGCAGGGTCATAAAGCGCCATAGGAATTGCCTTAGGACCAAGTAGTAGCGTTTGAATTTTCCGAAGGGGGAACTCCATGTTCGATCTCAAGATCACTAATGGCACAATCGTCGACGGCACCGGTGCCGACCGTTTCGTGGGCGATATCGCCATCACGAATGGCGTCATCGTGGCGGTGCAACGCGGCGGGGGTCTTCAAGGAGACGCAGCCGAAGTTATCGATGCCACTGGCATGATCGTGGCTCCCGGCTTTGTCGACATTCACACCCATTACGACGGTCAGGTCACATGGGACGGGCTCCTTGAGCCTTCGAGCCAACACGGCGTCACCACCATCGTGAGTGGCAACTGCGGTGTCGGCTTCGCTCCGGTTCGTCCTGGCTATGAAGACGCTCTTATTGAACTTATGGAAGGTGTCGAGGACATTCCCGGCACTGCTCTCACTGAAGGCATGACCTGGGGTTGGGAATCATTCCCCGGTTATCTCGACAAACTTGAAAAACTCGATCTCGCCGTCGACTTCGGCGTACAGATCGCCCACAGCGCGGTTCGCACCTACGTCATGGGTGAGCGCGGCGCAAGAAACGAGGCCGCCTCGTCCGAGGACATCGACCTCATGGGCAAGTACGTCACCGAAGCTGTCGAAGCCGGCGCTCTCGGCTTCTCCACATCACGCACACTCGGCCATCGCGCCATGAATGGTGAACCGGTTCCCGGCACCTTTGCTGCCGAAGATGAACTCTTCGGCCTTGGTCGTGCAATGGCTCGCGGCGGCGCTTCCGTATTTGAGCTCGCCCCCATGGGTGCGGCTGGCGAAGACATCATCGCTCCGAAAACTGAAGTCGAGTGGATGAAGCGTCTCGCTGCTGACATCGACTGCCCGGTTTCCTTCGCTCTCATTCAGGTCGACGCAGCGCCTGATCTGTGGCGAGAGATCATGGCCGAGTCGCTTGCTGCTCACGATGCCGGCGCCCCGATTTACCCGCAGGTCGCTGCCCGTCCATTCGGCATGCTGCTCGGCTTCCCCGGACACCATGCCTTCTCAAAGCGTCCGACCTATGTTGAACTGCGCGCCAAGTTGTCTCACGAGGAACTCGCCGCCGAACTCCTGAAGCCCACCGTCAAAGCCAAGATCCTTTCCGAAACCGATCTTCCTTCGGACCCCAATGTTTTATTCGACGGAATGAACGCGCTCGCTCAAGGAATGGTCGATCGCACCTATCCACTCGGCTCGCCAGTTGATTACGAACCAACCCCCGACAAAACCATTACTGCGATCGCAAAGGCACAAGGACGCGATCCGCTTGAGGTGTTGTACGACACCTACAGCGAACACAACGCTGGGGCAATGTCGATGGTGCCGTTCTTCAATTATTCAGAGGGCAATCAAGACGCCGTACGCGAAATGTTGCTCCACCCCGCTGGTGTTGCTGGCCTTTCTGATGGTGGCGCTCACTGCGCAATGATTTGTGACGCGTCCTACCCCACCTACCTCCTTTCCTTCTGGGCGAAGGAAGGCGCACGCACACGTGGTCCAGGACTTCCAATTGAGTACGTGGTCAAAAAGCAGTCACTCGACACCGCAACCCTGTACGGCCTCAATGATCGCGGTGTGATCGCCGAAGGCAAGAAGGGCGACATCAACATCATCGATATGAACCGCATCGAGGTTGGTCGGCCACATATGGCCTATGACCTTCCCGCCGGCGGAAAGCGGTTGCTCCAAGGAGCAACCGGTTATGTCAACACCATCGTGAGTGGTGTCGTCACCCGCCGCAATGGCGCCGACACTGGTGCACGACCCGGACGCCTCGTCCGCGGTCAGCGATAACTCACAGCGCTTACTAACAGTTCTAAAACCAACCACACCCTTCACGGAGAAACACATGTCTTCATCACTCGCAGGTCGTACCGCAATCGTCACCGGCGGCGGCACTGGTATCGGCGCAGCGTGTGCAACGCGTCTCGCTGAAGATGGAATGAACGTCACGATTTGTGGCCGTACGGAAAGCAAACTCACCGACGTTGTCGATCGCATCAAGGCCAGCGGCGCATCCGGTCAGATCCGTCATCAGGTCACCGATGTCACGATTGAAACCGATGTTGCAGCGCTTGTTGCCGGCCACGTCGATGCATTCGGCCGTCTCGACGGTTTCGTTGCCAACGCCGGCGGTGGTGGCGGGATGGGTCCGTACCACTTGCTCGACACCGAAGAATTCATTCGCGTACTTCACCTCAACGTTCTCGGAACAATGTTGTCAGTGAAGCATTCGGTTCCTCACCTTGTCGCCGCTGGCGGCGGTTCATTTGTCGGCATGTCATCACTTGCCGGACACAAGACGCACGTCATGTTCGGCGCCTATTGCGTTGCTAAAGCGGGCATCGAAGAAATGATGAAGAACGCTGCCGATGAATTCGGTGAAGTAAAGGTTCGCTTCAATGCGATTCGTCCTGGTTTCATCTCCACCGAAATCATGGAAGGCATCCCGCGAGAATCAGCCGTGTACGACTCGTACATCGTCAACACACCCCTCGACGACGTCGGCGAACCGGAAGACGTTGCCAACCTCGCTCGTTTCCTTCTGAGCGATGAATCTCGCTGGATCACCGGTACCGCAATCAACTGCGATGGCGGACATCACTTGCGCCGAGGCCCTGACTTCCGTTCGTTCATCGAACCCGCCATTGGCCACGACGCACTCGTTGCCAAAAAGCCCGTCGGCGCCTGAGCCCCGAGTTGAAACTCGGCCTCTACTTCGACCTGCGCAATCCAGAGCCTTGGGCGCGTCCGTGGCCCGAGGTGTACGGACGTGCGCTTGATCTCGTCGTCGAGGCCGAACGACTGGGCGCAGCATCGGTGTGGTTCTCTGAACACCATCTCTTCTCCGACGGCTACTTACCCCAGCCCCTGACGTTCGCTGCAGCCGCAGCGGCAAGAACGTCGCGAGTTCGAATCGGAACCGCTGTCCTTCTGGCCGCCCTTCGCCCCGCCGCACTGGTAGCCGAAGAGGTAGCAGTTATCGATCAGTTGTCTGACGGTCGGCTCGAACTGGGAATTGGGGCGGGCTACAGCGTTCCTGAGTTCGAGCTCTACAACACCGATGTCTCAAAGCGCTACGGACTCACCGACGCCGCGGTCGCCGAAATTCGCCACCTTCTCGACGACGGCATCGTCACTCCCCCAGCCGCACAGAACCCTTTTCCAATTTGGCTTGGCTATCAGGGACCACAGGGTGCCAAGCGCGCTGGTCGGCTTGGCGTCGGCCTCTTGAGTCTTGATCGAGCGCTGCTCGAGCCCTACCACGAAGGTCTCGTCGAGGGCGGCCACGATCCTGCAGATGCACGCACTGGCGGCATGCTCGACATCATCGTTGCCGATGACCCTGAAGCAGCGTTCGAACGCATCCTCCCCCACTACGCACACCAATTGAACTCCTACCGTGCCGCCGCCGCTGCGGGCTCGGGCCGCGATGCGCCACGCGAAATCACCATCGAGAAATTGCGCGGTGGTGCGGCAAAGACAGGGCAGATCCCTGGCCTTCGAGTGCTCACGCCGGCTGATGCCGTCGAAGCCATCCACGAAGCAACGAACGGTTCACCCGTGGAACACGTCTATTTGTGGGCCAGCGTTGCCGGAATGCCCGATGACCTCGTCGAACGTCACGTTGAACTCACCTGCACGCAGGTTGCCCCCAACCTCTGATTCGCCGCGAGCGAATCAATCGGTTTCAGGAAGGGGCGGCAAGAGACCAAGGTCTCGAGCGATCGCTTGAGCCTCGTGATAGCTGCCGTTTTTTTCTGCAGTCGCACCAGTCGTGGCTAACCAAACAATCGCCTCACCAACGACTGAGGGTTCAACACCGCGTGCAGCAATCTCGCCGAGTTCAGTGACCATCTTCGTACGTTCCGTCGCTACAAATCCCGGATCAACGGTGAACGCAACAATGCCTTGATCGCCGTACTCAAATGCCAATCGGTCAGCCGCGCGATGAAAGCCCGCCTTCGATGCGCAGTAGGCCAATTGGGGGCCGCCCTGACCGATGGGGAACTTCAACTTCCACTTTCCTGAACCAGAACCGATGTTGATAACAGTCCCACCGCCACGCGAGATCATGTGCGCGACCTGCGGTTGAAGCAACAACAACTGAGCGGTGAGGTCGCCCCACATCTGGTTGATGAGATCTTCGGGATCGGTGTCGAGGAAATACTTGGGCCCGCCGCCACTCACAAAGATCGCGTTGTTCACAACTACATCAAGATGTCCAAGCCCAGAAATTGCCGACTCAACTGCAGGTACGAGCGCATCGCGATCGAGAAGATCAAGTGGAATCTGTACCGCGCGTCGACCGAGCGCTTCGATCTCGGCTGCGGCCGAGGCCAAACTTCCCGGAAGGACCTTTCCGTCTTCGGTCAACGAAGTTGGATCGCCATCGACAACCGTTCGAGCGGTAATCGCGACATCAAAACCTGCCCGCGCCAACGCAATCGCAGTAGCTCGACCAATGCCTCTGCTAGCACCAGTTACGAGTGCCGTTCGGATTTCAGCACTCACGATGGAACAGTCCAGAGCGTTTGGCCTCGCGCTTCGCGGAACAGACGACGAGCGTCGGGAAACGAATGGTTGTCGTGATCTTCGCCCCACGCGATGATGCCATCGAACGACCAACGGGTCAGACAATTGATGGTGTACAGATTCGGATTAATCAGGAAACCAAGAGAGTTTGTCGTTTCGCCACGAGCATTGAACGATCGACCGAGTTCATCGACGCCATCGAGTTCCACAACAAGCGGGAAACCTTCACGATCGCGTTCGATCACTCGGCGTTCGCCACTTTTCAACTTCGCCCACTCACCATCGACCATGTACGAACCGTGGATGGCGATTGCTCCGGTGCCGAAATCCATGGTGATCGCATGAAATGCGTGCGTGTCAGAAGCGGTCGCGTAGCTGTAACCGCCTCGCATCGTCGCTCCCCCATGAATGCCCTGGCCGAACTGTGGACGCGGCCCCCAAGAACGATCGCGGAACCCGTAGGCGTCAACAGCAATCGTTTCACCGTGCAGAACAATCGTGCCCTGATAGCGACACGGTTGGTCGACATGCGATTCACCCAGCATGTTGGGGGCAACGATGCCAGTGACCGTGAGGTCGACATGGATCTCGTCACCGTCATCGGGATCGTCGTAGCGCACGCGCCATTTCTTCTGCGGCTCAAGGCATTCGTAACGAATGCCGTTGGCGAGTGTGAGATCGGTGAGCTTCTGATCCCCTAACGGGAGGTGCCAGAACTGCTTTGCGTACACACAGGTTTCTGGTCGCTCGTTACGTCCATCCCAAAAGAACGCGCCGCCCGCAGCCACGCCCTGATTTGTCTTGAAATACGGATAGATCTGCCCCGACAAATTACGTTCGGGAACAGCAAACGTGAACCAGCAAGTTTCGGTCCACTCAGGGTCGTCGGTTGTGGGCGGGTGAAATTCGTCTTCGGGATGCATGGCGGTTAGCTAAACGCCAGACCAGTAACCATGGCCGAGCTCAAACCGCTGTCAACGTGCAAGTTCTCGCCATTAATAAACGCAGCGGCATCGCTACCCATAAATGCGAGTGACGGCGCAATGTCGGTGGCGATGGCCATCCGTCCATTGCCTTGAACGCCCACGGCCCAGTTGATGGCGTCCTCGCCCATTGAGACTTTGAAATCTGCCATGAGCGGCGTATCAACCGGGGCGGGGCAGATGCTGTTGATGCGAATGCCATTGCGAATTGCCGAATACGAACGACGCATTGTGTACACCTGCATGCACATCTTTGAGAACGCATACACGTCGTTGACAACCTCAGGGTGCGCCTCGCACCAATCAAGAAACGCGTCCCAGTCGGCGATTTCGAGAAGCTCGGTGATTTCAGCCACCTGCGCAGGCCAACCGTTTCCTGCCATTGAAGCGGTGTACACAATTGTTCCACCCTTAGTGATGCGATCAATGAGTCCGTCGGTAAGTCGACGAGATGCGGCGACATTGACCGCCATGCAGGTGCGAACTCCAGCGTTGGCCGCGACCCCGGCGTTCGAGAACACCACGTCGATCGGTTCTTCAAGCTGCGCGATTGCCGCATCGATCGATGCGGGATCGGCGAGATTGGCTTCGATGAACGTGTCGCATCGGCCGGTTGGGGCCTTGATGTCGAGAATGGTGAGGTGCTCAACGCCAAGTTCGCCAAGTAGATCAGCGAGTGCAGCACCAATACCAGTAGCGCCTCCCGTGAGAACAACGCGCTTACCGGCGTAACTGAACAGATTTGTCATGGAACCAATCCCCCAAGATCAAGGGCCGCCACCCGGCGGCCGGTGGATCGAACCTACGAGTGGGCTGGAAAAGTGTCAACATCGCCCCATGCAGAGCCGCCGACTGACCCCTGCGCTCGGTGCCGAAATCACCGGCCTCGATCTCACCTCCGATTTCGACGACGAGACACTTGATGCAGTGCATGCCGCACTGGTCGAGAACCAGGTACTCGTCATCCACGCCCCGGGGCTGACACCGGAGCAGCACATGTCCCTCGGTCGCCGCATCGGTGAGATCGAAATCCATGCATTCTTCCCCAACCTTGGTCCCGGGCTCGAACACGTCAGCGTTCTCGATTCCGATGAAGGCAATACCGCGTCGATGTGGCATACCGACGAAACGTTCCTTCCTCATCCGCCGATGGGAACACTCACTCAGGCCAAGACACTGCCCGAAGTCGGCGGCGACACGATGTTTGCATCAACGTCAGCGGCATACGACGCGCTGTCACCAAACATGAAGTTGTACCTCGAGGGTCTCACCGCCATTCACGATCTCAGCCGCACCACTGAACTTCGCTATCGCTTCGGAAATGCCTCCCCAGAGCAATACGCCGCAGCAATTGCTCAAGATCGACGTACTGCACATCCTGTCGTTCGCATCCATCCCGAGACCGGCGCCAAAGGATTGTTCGTGAACCCGACCTATACCCGTCACATCGTTGGTCTCCCGCCCGATGAGAGCGACGCGATCCTTGCGTTCCTCTTTCAGCATTCGGTCAAGGAGCACTTCACCTATCGTCATCACTGGCGAGAAGGCGACCTACTCATGTGGGATAACCGCTCCACGATGCATCGCGTACTCAATGATTTCCCCGGCCGCCGCCTCATGTACCGGGTGTCAGTGCTCGGCACCTTCGGGCGCTAACGGCGCATCACACGCCATTTCAAACGGCTAGTTTCAGTCCTACTAGGGGGCGTTTCGCCCGCGTTCGAAAGCGAAGGAAAACATGGCATACCCACTCGATCCCGGCGGCCTCCACGACTATCCGATGAAGGTCGGATCCATGTTGCTCACGATGGTTGACCCCAACGCTGGTTTCGAATCTGCCTACAACCGCTGGTACGAGCGAGATCACTTTTACGCAGGCTGCATGGTGGCCCCGCATCAGATGTCAGGTTCGCGCTGGGTTGCCACGCGAAGCCTGAAAGATCTTCGTTGGCCCGAAGGCGACACTGCCGTTGCCAACCCCACCGATTCAGGTTCGTATGTCGCGATCTACTGGATCGAAGACGGACACCACGACGACTGGAACAACTGGAGCACCGAGCGCGTCACATGGCTCTACACCAATAGCCGCGGATTCCCCGAGCGCAAGCACACCCACACGAACCTGTTCGACTTCATTGGCTCGGCAAATCGCGACGCCGATGGCGTTCCGGTCGATGTTGCTCTCGACAGCGCGTACGACGGCATTTTTAACGTGTTCTTCGACGCACGTGACGGCCACAATGCGAAGAGCGTTCACGCCGACATTGAGAAGTCCGGTATTTACGCCGATCTCATGAATGGTTCCGACATTGAACTGGTGTCTTCTTGGCAGCCAGTGGCCACACCAGCCGCCGATCAGCCCATGGACCTTGGCTCGCCAGCGGGCGGCACCGAACGGCTCGTTCAGGTCATTTTTGTGCGTGGCGATGTCACGAAAGCTACGAAACGCATGAAGGCCTACACCGATGCAGTCGAAGCTGCTGGTCTTGCTGATGTGCATCTCGTGGCACCCTTCTTCCGCACCGTGGTTGGCACCGATACCTACGCCAACGAACTGTGGTGAGTTGCGACGCCCGTCGACTGATGACCCCGATTTCCATCACATGAACCCCGAGCAGGTCGCCGAGGCTGTCCCCACCGCTGCATTACACACGTGGATAACCGCCAACGTCGCGGGTGCACAGGGTCCAGTCAAGGTTTCGCATCTGTCGGGCGGTTCTTCAAACCTGACGTTCCGAGTACAAGACGACACCAACGATTGGGTACTACGACGCCCACCCGTTGGCGCGTTCCTCGCTACCGCTAATGACATGGGCCGCGAATACCGCGTGCAAACCGGTTTACGCGACACCGATGTTCCCGTGCCGCACACCGTTGCGATGTGCGAGGACGAATCGGTGATCGGAGTTCCATTCTATTTAATGGATTTCGTTGATGGCATCGTCTACTCCGACACCGATCAGGTCGCGCATCTCGACCAAGCGCAAGCACTTGCAGCGAGTAACGAACTTATCGACGTGCTTGCTCGCCTGCATGCTGTCGACTTTGACGCAGTAGGCCTCGGACAACTCGGCAAACCTGCAGGATTTCTTGAGCGACAGGTGAACCGCTGGTGCACACAGTGGGAGAAATCAAAACAACGTGAACTTCCCGCTATCGACGAGGTAGCCCAACGCCTCAAGCGTTCGATTCCCGCCCACACCGAGGCGTCGATTGTGCACGGCGACTATTCGTTCAACAACACGATGTGGAGTCGTGCGGACCCTTCCCAAATGGTCGCGGTTCTCGACTGGGAAATGTCCACACTCGGCGATCCGCTCACCGATCTCGGCATGGTCAGTGTCTATTGGGGTGAGGCCGGCCAAATCATGTGGCGGAGCCGCTCTCCGCAGCCCCACCGCCTCAACCCGGGCTTCCCATCAGCAGATCACCTTCTGGCCCGCTACGAGGCTTCCAGCGGTCGCTCGATCAGCGATATCGATGTCTACCGAGTGCTGGCGGTCTTCAAGCTCTCGATCATCACAGAGGGCGCATTGGCCCGCATTACAGCAACACGCCCTGACGAGGACACAACCGGTACCGCGAACACAATCGCCGAGTTGGCGAACCTCGCTCTTGAGATGGCAACTTCGTCATCAGTCGCATCGCTTCGCGGCGCCTAACCCGCAATCTCAGAGAATCGGGACGACCTCAGCGAACTCGACCTGGAGTTCACGTTTTGCGATTCGCCATCCCGCTTCCATGCGAACAAAGTCATCGAGATAACGGATATTCATGACGTAGTTCTCGCGGGCCGCGGCATCGCCGCCTTCTACCGGTCGGATGTGACTCGCTCGGCAATAGCTTTCACCAGTAGCGACGTCACCATTGAGTTCGACGTAATGGTTCCCAATCATGTGAAGTGTCACGTCATAGCGCGACAAACCCTTGATTGCCTCAGCAATCTCGGCGCGTCCTACGCGTTGGCGAACCGGTTCAGGATTTCCGCGCTCACAGATGCGCAGGACGCCTTCGGGAGCGAACAACGACGCAAGCGCTTCGTTCTCGATGCGATCGGCAAGACGCGCGTAATCGTCGACGATCTTTCGGATTTCGTGTCGATCGGCGCGTTCCTGTTCATTCATTGCGGTGCCTGGAACGTCCAACCCGGAAGGAGCCCGAGGTCGGAACAAAGTTTCGGAGCAAAGATCCACTTGCCGAGGAACTTGTCTGAGGTCGGATCAGAGGCCAACCACGCAACAACCTTCCCCGTGGCTTCAGCCGGTTCACTGCCATAGCCCGAGCTGTATTCATCGTCTGGCTTGGCCGCTTTGCGAGCTTCAGTCACGACGTTGCCGGGATCAACATTGAACGCTTTGATTCCCTTTGCCCGATATTCCGCGTTCACGCCACCGGCAACGCGACCAAACGCTGCCTTTGATGCGGAATAAAGAATTCCCCATCCGCCTTCTCCGGGAGGACCAGCAGGATCAAGTCGGGCAGAACCCGACACCATGTCGATAATGGTGCCGCCGCCAGCGGCGAGCATGTGAGGTATCACTTCTTGGATAAGCAGAATCTGATTCATGAAGTTTCCGGCAAGAAGATTGGTCATCGACTCAATGGTGAGATCGGCAATTCGATCAAGAGTTCCGACGCCGCGGAAGATCGCGTTGTTGAACAACACGTCGATTCGACCCCATTCAGCCATAACCGTCGCGGGCAACGCCTTGAGCGACGCGACATCGATCAGATCCATAGGGACGATGAGAGCTCGCTGACCGCGCTCTTCAATTTCCTGTGCGGTGCGCTCAAGACTTCCCGGCACTGCAAGCGTGGTTTCTTCACGAACCGAGTTCGGTTCGGCAACGCCTTCGCCTTCGCGCACCGTGCGTGCGCTTACGACAACATCGAAACCAGCTTCAGCGAGCGCAAGCGCTCCAGCCCGACCGATTCCTCGACTCGCACCCGTGACAATGGCGACTGGCGAATTACTCATGACCGACTCCCCCGTTCATCCCCGTATGGGACTCCTGAACCTACCCGACAGGAGTTGTTGGTCGTTTCCCAGGCTTTTTCGGTGAACGAACAAGAAGCGGGTCGGCCAATGAAAGCACCTTGCCCCCGATCGTGAGCGAACGGCCGGCCAAACCGGGGTGCTCCATATCGACCAGATTCGCCATGATGTCGAGGACGAGTTTCATCGTGAAATTGGTCGACAACGCAATACCGAGAAGGAACTGCAGGAGTTTCGGACGGCCGATAAGCCACGCGAAGCGACGGGCGGTGGCAAAGAACGGGTCGTACTCCTTGCGCACGATCGCTTGGTAGGAGGCCCAGGCAGTTCCGGGTTCGGCCAGGAAACATTCCGCGATATGACGACCAGATTCGAGCGCGTAGTCGATGCCTTCCCCATTAAAGGGATTCACGAGACCAGCTGCATCGCCAACAACTACCCAACCATGGCCGCCGCGGTGCTCAACGTGCATCGGAAGACGCCACGCTTTTGGACGAGCGATGAACTCGCCAAGACCCCACGAGTCGCGCACTTGAGCGGTGTACGCCTCGAGCATCGTGTTGAGATTGAGATCAGAAAAGTTCTTCATCGTCGATAACGCACCAACACCGATGTTGACGATGCCGTTGCCGGCGGGAAACACCCATCCGTAGCCGGGGACGATGGAACCGTCGGGGCCCTTGACGGTGAGACATGCCTCCATGTGGCGATCATCGGCGCGGGTCGAGGAGATGTAGCCACGAATAGCTAAACCGAATGGTGACGATGCAACACGTGCGGCTCCGACAGCGCGCGCTGCCGGTGAACCAGCACCAGAAGCGATCACGGTCAGGTGAGCGCGCACCTTTTCACCATGGCAAATGACACCCAAGACACGGCCGTCTTCGATCCAGAGTTCGGCCGGCGAGTTCTCGCGAAAGTCTGCACCCGAATCAATTGCTGCTTGCATCACCATTGCGTCGAACTCAGCGCGCGGAGCAACTGCGCCAACCGGAGGAAATGCTCCGTCGGGCCACAACACTTCGCGAACTTTGCTACCCGCCTGAACACGCAGTCCATCGATGCGGTGGAACCGATCGAGATCAATACCCAGACGGCGGCATTCTGTGACCGCTCGCGGCGTCAGGCCATCGCCGCAGGATTTCTCGCGACCCTGCGTTGCCTTTTCAAACAGAGCGACCGAAGCCCCGCCACGCGCCGCCCATGCCGCGGCAGACGAGCCTGCGGGACCGGCGCCGATAACGGCGATGTCGACCTGTTCCATGTCTCAATTGTCTCGCGTCAACGCAGCCAGGACCGCATCGGGTCAAGACTCTTCGATACCAAGCAGCGGCGCAGACGGCGGCACGGTCGCCGCCGCCAGGGCTGGGATCACATCTTCGACAGCGGTAATGCGCAAAATGATGTCTCGATGCTGGGGCCGAATAAGTCCGGCGTCGGCGGCGCTGGCGAGAAACCCGAGCAGTGGCTCCCAGAACCCGTCAACATCAAGCACACCGACCGGTTTGGCGTGAATACCCAGCTGTGACCATGTAGCGATCTCTGCCAGCTCTTCAAGTGTTCCCAATCCGCCCGGCAAAGCAACGAAGGCATCGGCCTCAGCCGCCATCAGTGCTTTGCGCTCGTGCATAGAACCGACCTCAACAAGTTCGGTCAGACCGGGATGACCGATTTCCGAAGTGAAGAGCCCTTTCGGCATCACCCCGAAGACGTCCCCCCCCGTTGGCCAACACAGAATCGGCGATCGCTCCCATCAATCCAACCGACCCGCCGCCGTAAACCAGGCGAACACCAGCCTGAGCCATGAGTCGACCTAACTCAACAGCAACAGCCTCGTGTCGCGGGTCGCTGCCGGATTTCGAGCCGCAATAGACACAAAGCGATCCAAGAGTTGTCACGCGCTCAGCCTACGGGCGGGACAACACGCGAAACGGGCGCCGACAGTATCGGCGCCCGATCTTCAAAGCTCGGGGGGGAGGACTCGAACCCCCAACAAATGGACCAGAACCACTCGTGTTACCAATTACACCACCCCCGAAGGGCGAGCGAACGTTACCGGCTGGAACGGGGGTGACACCAAACCACGGCCGGTACCCGAGCCGGAGTCAGTGCCACGCAGCCAAACGGCGGTAATTGATGATGCGGCCGATAGCGACTGCGCCTGTTTCGCGCACATAATCACTGAACGTTGACCGGCCCTTGGTCGGTGAGACATGAGCGGCAAGTCCAACCTCATCAGCAATGTCAGTGGCCCGAAATGAATGATACGGATCGGTCACGATCACCACGTCGTGAGGTAATCCGGCTTGTCTCATGATGAATGCCGAAGAAGAGAGTTCCTCGTAGCTATCTGTTCCGTCCACTTCAATCTTGATCGCCCCTTCGGGGATTCCCTTCGACCGTAAGTATTCGAAGCTCACGAGACCTTGTGTGACCTTGTCGCCCGCTTGCTTTCCGCCTGCGACGATCACCACTGGAGCGACGCCTTTTTGGTAGAGCTCGGCAGCGTGATCGAGTCGACCTTTCAGCACCGGCGACGGCGAACCATTCCACTGAGCGGCACCCATGACAACGATCGCCGAAGCGTGCGATGTGTCATTCTGCCGCGCCGCCCACCACACCTGCGCGAACGTGATTCCAACATAGAGAACCACGACTGTGAGCAGTCCGAGGGCGATACGTATCACCCAACGCAGTCCAAAGAACATGTCAGCCCTGCAGGAGAACCTTCGCTGATGAAAGACGGCGAAGCGTTTCGTCCCGACCAAGAACTTCAAGCGATTCGAACAGCGGTGGACCAATACTGCGACCAGTCACCGAAACTCGCACAGGGGCTTGCACTTTGCCCTTCGAAATTTCGTGCTTTTCGGCATACGAGAAAAGTGCCGCTTCAAGAGATGCGGCGTTCCACTCGCACTCCTCGAATTGAGCCACAGCATGGTCAAGCACTGCCGCCGCCAGATCGGCACCCTTCACCATCACCTTCTGCCAAGAGTCGTCATCGATAACGGGGTCGGGACTGAAAATGAAATCGACATAACCGGGCACTTCTGAAAGCAATTTCACCCGTTCTTGCACAAGTGGAGCAAGGACTTCGAAGGTGGAGATATCGAATCGATCTGCTTTCCAAGGAGTGTCTTCGTACAACCATCGAGTTGAGCGACTGACGAATTGCGGAACCGACAGATTGCGAATGTATTCGCCATTGAAATGCTGCAATTTCTTGACATCAAAGAAGGCACCGGAATTATTCACATCGGTGATGCGGAACAAGTCGACAATTTCGGCAAGCGGACGAATTTCGATGTCATCAGGTGGCCCCCACCCCAGCGTGGCGAGGTAATTCACCATCGCCTCTGACAAATAGCCGCGATCGATGTAATCGCCTACCGAAACATCGTCGCGTCGCTTCGAAAGCTTCTGACGTTTTTCATTCACGATGAGCGGAAGATGAGCGAAAATCAGTTCGCCAGGAGTTGAAAGTGCTTGACGGAGCAGAAGAACCTTGGGTGTGACATTGATGAGGTCTTCGCCGCGAATGACGTGAGTAATTCCTTGATCGGCATCATCAACTGCGTTCGCCAGATGGAACATCGGCGTTCCGTTCGACCGGAGAATGACAAAGTCTTCAAGTACGGCGTTTTCGAAACTGACCGTGCCGCGAATGAGGTCGTCGAAGGAGGTGATGCCAGTGTCAGGAACCCGAAAACGAACAACGTGACCTTCGCCTGGGCCTAATCCCCGTTCACGACAAAATCCGTCGTAGCCGGGAGTGCCGCCACGAGCTTCCGCTCGGGCTTTGACCTCATCGGAGGAACACGAACACCAGTAGGCCGAGCCATTCGCCAGAAGTGTCTCGACTGCAGCGAGATGCATGGCCCCGCGCTCGGACTGATGCACGGGAGTGCCATCCCAGTCGAGACCCAACCATTCCAGAGACCGAAAAATGACGTCGATGAGTTCTGGTCGCGAGCGTTCAGCATCGGTGTCTTCGATGCGAAGCACAAACTCGCCACCTTGCTGCCGTGCGAACAACCAGTTGAAGAGGGCGGTTCTGGCCCCACCGATATGGAGGTAGCCCGTAGGCGAGGGAGCAAAGCGGACTCGGGCGACTGGGGTGTTCACAGGGTCGATGGTACCGTCAGGCCTTCATTCCCCCGTTCAGCCAACTGATCTGGGCGATCTGAGCCAATCGGGCTCAACGACTGAACCTCCCAGCAGGCACTACATGAACTCCCCACGCCGTTTAGGTCACTTCCGCCCAATCGCTGCTGCCGCGATTTCACTTGCCCTCGTTTTGGGCGTGGCCGCATGCTCAGACGGGAAGAAGGCGCCATCAGATACCTCCACTTCGGAGTCAACGGCTTCAACGGCTTCAACGGCGGTTGTGCCGTATCAGACGACCTACGCAACCGCCAAGGGCTCGAAGCTCACGGTGTACAGCGAACTTCCCAAGAGCGTCGTAACAACACCGCCTTCGAGCACGTCAACCACCACTGCCGCGAAAGCCACCGTTGCCGCAATTCCCCGCACTGGTCTCAACTCCGCCGCTGTGAAGAAAACCACTGATGGTTACGAGTTCACGAACCCCACTTATTACAAGAACCCTTTGGTGGTCGATGTGCTCGAGAACCAAGGCGACTGGATGAAGGTGCTCATCACCGCTCGTCCAAATCACACCACCGGATGGATCAAAGCCGAAGATGTCACCATTGCGGCGACCGACTTTCACTTGGAACTCGATCTTTCGACCTTCCACTTGAAGGTCTTCCAAGGTGCATCTGTCTTCGTTGAAACCGATGTCGTCATTGGCAAAGACTCAACACCAACTCCCGTTGGGCGTTTCTTCGTAACGGAAAAAATCAAGAACTCCTCCGATACCGGGGTCTACGGCGCATGGATCCTTCCTACGAATGGATACAGCGAAGTCCTCGATACGTTCGACAATGGGCTCCCGCAGGTGGCGTTTCACGGGACCAACCAACCCGAACTGGTTCGCACGAAGTCATCAAATGGTTGCGTTCGCATCCCCAATGACGTTGTGATCAAGATCGCCGGAGCGATACCTGCTGGAACCCCAATCGACATCTTCGCGACCACTCCCACGGTCGGGTCGATCACCACCGCTACAACGGCAAAGCCCTAAACCGCCTCACGAGTTCAACTCCAGGCCGATTCGCTCTCGGCGAATAGCCGCCCTCAGGCGTGGTCGTCGTGCGACTGACCAGCCAAAGCGGCGTTGGCCATCGCAAGGATGCGCGACGGTTCGTTGCGCACAAGGGTCGTGACCGATGCCGGGTCAAGCCGGAGCATCTCTTCAGGGACAGCATCGACGATGGCACGTCGCTCCATGTAGTGGTGACTGTGTGCAACTGCCGCGAACACCTGCGTACGAAGAGTGACAAGTTCAACAGGTGCTTCCGAGAGGTAGCCCCAGAGCGTGAGTGCCACAGTGATGTCGTGAATCGAAGGGGCTCGGCCGAACATCGCCGAACGACGCATCGCGATCGCAACAGTGCCCGAAAGCGCGTCTGCTTCGGATTCGCCCGACGTAAGCACCAGACGGCCGCGGACCTGGCGGGCGAGACGGATCGCAAAACCTTGGTCGGGCCCTGGATCTCCCAAACGCGGACCAAGAGGCTGACGGCCCACAATTTCTGCCGGTCGATCGGCCATCCATGACTCGGGGCGCCACGGAGGTGACTGATACACCCGGGCAGGATCGTCGACGGGTACGGGGACGTAATCAGGAGCAGCCATTGAGAGTGAATCTACCCGGCAAGATCGTCAGCGTGGACCAAACCAAACTGAATGGAGTCCATGAGCGCCTGCCATGAGGCCTCAATCACGTTGCTATCGACTCCTACGGTCGTCCAGACGCGGTCGCCGTTGGTGGAATCGATGAGCACGCGCACCACCGCTCCGGTCGCAGCGCCACCATCGACGACGCGAACCTTGAAATCGGTCAGATGAATTCGTTCAAGCGCAGGGAACCGTCCGTTGAGCGCTCGACGAACTGCGGCATCGAGTGCATTGACGGGGCCATTCCCCTCACCATCGGCGGTGACTCGTTCGCCGTCAATCCAGAGTATGACCGTTGCTTCGGTCGTGACCTCGAGGGCACCGCCAGTTGTGGCAGCACCTTCGCGGTGTGAACTCGAAACTCGATATTCCTCAACCTCGAAAAATGCTTGTTCCCAACCAGCGGCTCGGCGCATACGAAGTTCAAGAGACGCGTCGGCCGATTCAAACAACCAGCCTTCCGACTCGAGTTGCTTCAGGTCGTCAGACAGCTTGGCAACGGACTTATCGTCAAGTTCGACGCCAAATTCGTCGGCTTTCATGGCCATGCCAGCGCGCCCGCCGAGGTCAGATACGAGTACCCGAGTGTGGTTGCCCACAATTGCCGGATCGATGTGTTCGTAGGTCGCTCCGCCCGCGCGGCCTAGCGCCGAAGTATGCAAGCCACCCTTGTGCGCAAAGGCAGACTGTCCAACATATGGGTCAGAGGGATGCGGCGGGAGGTTGACGAGTTCCGCAACGCGGTGACTCACAACGGTGAGTCGATCGAGGTGCCCCTCAGGCAGTGTCGCCACTCCGAGTTTGAGCGTGAGGTCGGGAATGACGGTCATGAGGTTTGCATTACCCGTGCGCTCGCCGTAGCCGTTGATGGTGCCCTGCACCTGTGTAGCTCCACCAACAACCGCCGCTACAGAATTTGCTACAGCGCAGCCAGAATCATTTTGAGTGTGAATGCCCACGCCCGTTGCGCCGCCAACAAAAGAAACGACTTCGGCGGTGACGCGCTGAACCTCGTGCGGGAGTGACCCCCCGTTGGTATCGCATAACACCACACAATCGGCGCCGTTGACCATGGCTGCCTCGAGAACTCGAAGCGCGAATTCAGGATTGGCTTTGTAACCATCGAAGAAATGTTCAGCATCAAAAAAGACGCGCAATCCTTCGGCCTTTAAAAAAGCAACCGATTCGGCAACCATCGCAATGCCTTCATCGAGCGTCGTTCGTAAGGCCTCGGTGACATGGAAATCCCAACTCTTACCCACGATGCAAACTGTCGAAGTTCCGGCACCAACGAGAGCCGCCAAGGTTGGGTCAACATCGACCTTCCCTGCGGGCCTGCGTGTGGAACCGAATGCCACGAGTTCGGCATTTGTGAGCTTGAGTTCAAGCGGGGCGCGCTGGAAGAACTCCTCGTCTTTCGGATTGGCCTGGGGGTAGCCCCCTTCGATCCAGCGAACGCCAAGCCAATCGAGCTGCTCGGCAACGCGAAGCTTGTCTTCAACGGTGAGTGAGATGCCTTCGAACTGGGCGCCATCGCGCAAAGTCGTATCGAAAATCTCGACCGAGGATGGAAGCGATGAGAGCTCAGTTTTGGCGCCGTTGTTAGTGGACATACTCCAACCAGTCCTCGTAACGGGGAACCTGACCGCGCACAACGCGTCCATATTCAGCAGCGATGACAGACGTCATCGGACCGGGGCACGGGATATCGCGATTATCGACTGAATTCACAGCCGAAACCTCAGCAGCGGTTCCACACAGAAAGATCTCTTCGGCGACATAGAGGTCAGAGCGCGTCAGGTAATCGACGCGGAACTCATAACCAAGGTCTCGACCAATCGTCATCACGCTGTCTTGAGTGATTCCTTCGAGCGCGCCAGCCGCAATCGGCGGCGTCACCAAGACGCCGTCGCGCGCAACGAAAATATTTTCGCCCGTGCATTCGCTGACGAAACCCTGCGGGTTAAGCATGATCGCTTCGTCGTATCCACCTCGGAGCGCTTCGACTTTGGCCAGCGAAGAGTTCACGTAGTTGCCCGTGGTTTTCGAAGCCGGCGGCATGGTGTTGTGATCGTGACGGGTCCACGAAGAAATCTTTGTGCTGATCCCCTTCGTGAGCGCATCTTCACCGAGGTACGCGCCCCATGGCCAGCAAGCAATCGAAACATCGACCGAGCACGGAAGCGTGTTCAGTCCCATTTCGCCGTAGCCGTAATAGGCGATCGGACGGATGTAGGCAGAAGGAAGTCCCGATGCTTTGACGACGTCCTTCGTGGCCTGGACCAACTCATCGACGCCATAGGGCATGTCCATGCCGAGGATCTTCGCTGAATTGTGTAAGCGCTCAATGTGTTCGGTAAGCCGGAACACCGCAGGACCCTTTGGGGTTTCATACGCGCGGATTCCTTCGAAGACACCCGTTCCGTAATGAAGGGTGTGGGTGAGGACGTGGATCTTCGCGTCGTCCCAATTGACGAGCGTTCCGTTCATCCAAATCTTGTTCGTAGGTGTAATTGGCATTGCATTGCCTCTCAGAGACGAGCGACGACAATGTCGCCGATTTCGGTGGTTGAACCGGTGAGGGTGGCGGTGTCGGAACACGCATTGCGGATTGTCGTTGCTGCCGCTTCTTCACCAAGGAATTCGAGCATCATCGCAGCTGAGAGAATCGCAGCGACGGGATTGGCTTTGTTTTGCCCAGCAATATCAGGAGCTGAACCATGAACTGGTTCAAACATCGAAGGGCTCGTTCGATCTGGATTGAGATTGCCCGACGAGGCGAACCCAATCCCACCGGAGACCGCTCCACCGAGATCGGTGAGGATGTCGCCGAACAGGTTGTCGGTGACAATAACGTCGTATCGCTTCGGATCTTCAACGAAGTAGATGCAAGCAGCATCGACATGGTTGTAAGCCGTCGAAACATCGGGGAATTCCGCGGCAACTTCATTGAAGGTGCGCTCCCAGAGATCGCCAGCAAACGTCAGAACATTGGTCTTATGAACGAGAGTGAGGTGCTTGCGATCACGGCTGCGTGCAAGTTCGAAGGCATAGCGAACACAACGTTCAACGCCGTGCCGGGTATTTACCGAACCCTGCGTCGCGACTTCGAACCGCGTGTTTTTGCGAAGGAAGCCACCTTCGCCCGCGTAGGTGCCTTCAGTGTTCTCGCGGATCACGATGAAATCATGTGACCCGTCGGGGGCAATGAACGGACGCTGATTGATATAGAGGTCGAGATCAAAACGCATCTTGAGAAGAAGGCCACGCTCGATGACACCTGGCGGAACATCTGGCGTCCCGACTGCACCGAGCAAAAGAGCATCGAGTCCGCGCCATTCTTCGACCGTCGCATCGTCAAGAACGACGCCGTCACGCAGGTAGCGAGCGCCACCGAGGTCGTAGTCAACACAGTCGAGCTCGACGCCCGCAGCACCGATGACCTTGAGGGCGACGGGAATGACCTCGTGCCCAATCCCGTCTCCGGGGATAACTCCGATTCTGTGACTCACGATGACTCCGATTGGTTGCTGTGCTGAAGAGTGCAATGCCGGGAAAGGGACAGGCCCTGTGCTGGAACGAGAAAGCCGCCCACCGGGGTGGACGGCCGAGGGCGCACACCGAACTCGGTGTGCGCTAGCGAATGATCACGATGGAGCGCGAACGGTGTGGGCTCGGTGTGGACATGGCTCATCACTCTAGTCCGACCCCCTCCCGCCGCCCTAGGCGAGTTCCACGAAGGGCCGGTACGCTAGCGACATGGCTGTCGTACACCGATTCACCCAACAGACCTACGACCGGTTGAGCGCTGAACACGAGCAGCACACGACCCACGGTCGAGTCGATATTGCCCGCAAAATTCAGACTGCCCGTGAAATGGGCGATCTCTCTGAGAACGGCGACTACCACGCCGCGAGAGAGGAACAGGGCAAGATGGAAGCCCGAATCCGCCAACTCGAGGCACTACTCCTCGACGCCGAAATCGTCGAAGCCGCCGATGGATCCGCCGTGGTCTCAGGCGTGATCGTCGGCATCCGCTACGAAGGTGACGACGAGGTTGAGCGACTTCTGGTCGGCTCCGTTGAAGAACGCGCGGAACTTGAAGTCCTCACCCCAGGCTCACCTTTGGGACGGGCCCTCATGGGAAACAAGGTCGGCGACATCGTCGACTTTGAAGCCCCCGGTGGCGTCCTCAAGGTTGAGATCGTCAGCATCGAAGCCTGACGAGAAGCAAACATGTCACCCTCGCTACCAGGATCCACGCCGTTTCTGACGCCAGGCCTACCTGACGGTCGTGCACTCGAACTTCCGGGTCGAGGGACAACATGGATACGAGAAGCCCCCGGACCACAGGGTGCTCCAACGCTTCTCCTTCTTCACGGCTGGACAGCGAACTCGGCTCTCAACTGGTTCGGTGCATATGAAGGTCTTCAGCGCGAGTTCAATGTTGTCGCTATCGATCATCGCGGTCACGGCTGCGGCATTCGTAGTCGCCGTCGTTTTCGACTCGAAGACTGCGCCGATGACGCTGCCGCACTCCTCGAAGCGCTGAACATTAAACGTGCAATTGCGGTTGGCTATTCAATGGGAGGTCCAATCGCTCAGTTGCTGTGGCGTCGACACCCCAAGATGGTCGAAGGTCTCGTACTGTGCGCAACAGCGGCACGATTTAGCGAACGACGCGGCGAACGCGTCCTCAATGGTGTTGTTTCTGGTCTGTCGCTCGCTACCCGGCTTGCGCCGCCTTCAGTCAACCGACGTGTCTCGGAACGCGTGCTGGTATCGAAATACGACACGACACCTCTCGGTAACTGGGCTCGCGAGCAAGCGCGTCTTAATGATTTGCGGACCATGCTCGAATCGGGACACGAAGTCGCTTCGTACGATGCAACCAGCTGGATAAGTTCGGTCAACGTCCCGACCGCTGTCGTTCTCACCACGCGCGATGAAACAGTCTTGCCGCATCGGCAACGACAACTCGTCGATGCCATTGCCCATTCCACCGTCATTGAGGTAGATGGCCGTCATGATTTCTGTGCCACCAGGCCGGAACGATTCAGTGATGCACTTCTCGCCGCATGCAGTGACGTTGCGTCACGAACCAGATCGACCGGACCGTCCACTCCCTAGATTACTGATGAACACGGTTCATCAGAGAAGCGAGAACCGCAGTTCCTTCGATTCACAAGGAAAAGACCACGCGTCGATCAAGAACGAATTCAAGTAAGCCTTTGCGATCTTCAGCAGTCTGAATCTCGAGATCAACATCGACATCGTCAAGATGTTTCACGAGAATAGAAACGGGCTCATCATCAGCCCCGACAGAAACTGTGATCTGTTGAACGCGACCCTTATGTGAGCGATCAAGTGCAATCCCTACGCGAAGAAGCCCTGCAAGGATCCGAACTCGGTCTTGGTCCTCCAAACGCAAGCGCGCATACTCCGTGTGCTTCACCTTTGGGGCGCTCTTTCGGTGATATCGGGCAATTTGCGCAATCAATTCGATCTCGTGGTCGGTAAACCCGGCCAAACAATCAGAATGACGAATCACGTAATAGCTGTGCTTGTGATGCTCAGAATGCGAGATAGAGAGTCCCACGTTGGCAAGTAGGGCGCCTGCCTCGAGCAATTCCCGTGAATCGTCTCCGAGCCCGTGCAGCGATGCAGTTGCATCGAAGAGATCGAGAGCGAAGCCCGCCGCACGAATCGAATGGGCAACGTCGTCATCCATGGATTCCGCAAGGTGCAGAACGCTTCGCCGCCGCAAATCCCGAAGATGATGCAAGGTGGCGCCTCGGCGCCTCGAAAGCGCATCAAGAAGCACCCCTTCTCGAAGCGCGTTGTCCGAAATGATGATTTCATCGATCCCGAGTTCTTCGACGGCCTGCTCCAGGATGATCGCTCCCCCCAGGATGATGTCCGCCCTGCTGGGGTCCATCCCGGCAAGCGCCTTGCGCTCCTCAACAGAACTTGCGGCAATGAGCGCCCGCACCGCGGCTTGTATCTCGTCGCTACTCATCGTGAAGTTATTGAATGTTCGAGGAACAGCGTGACCCCGCTGAGAATTCACAAGCGACGCAACCGTTTCCGCTGTTCCCGACGACGCAATGGCAACCCCGAAACCGAATCGCTCGACCTCACGCACCATCGGCGAAAGCAGCGAACGGACATGACGGCGGCAAGATTCCACTGCCCCGGGATGAAGTCGTTCTCCGCGGAAGAAACGACGGGTCAATCGAATTGCGCCAAGTTTCAAACTGCCGGCAACGAGGGTCTCACCTTGTTCGCCTACAAGAATCTCGGTACTTCCGCCACCAATATCGATCACGACTAAGCGCTGATCGAAAACCGGGACGGCTTGGAGAACTCCAATGTGGATGAGCCGCGCCTCTTCCACACCAGCAATGACGTCGACAACAACCCCTGCTTCATTGAGCGATCGTTCGATGAAGACATCGGCGTTCTCAGCCTCGCGCACCGCGCTCGTCGCCACTGCCACGACATCGGCGTCGTGAATGGCCGCGATCTTGACCAGACGTCGCAGCGCCAACACGCCGCGCTCTATTGCATCGTCAGAGAGTTCCTTCATGTCGCCTGAACTCGAGCCCAGGCGAACCATTTCCTTCTCCCGAGCAATCACTTCAAATGCAGGGCCAATGAACTCGCCCGCGACCGAAACTTCGCCTACTCGCGCGACGACCATGTGGAACGAATTGGTACCGATATCGATGGCTGCAAGTGGCCGTTCGGTCACGCGTCGACGCCCCGCAAACCAGCTTCTGATTCGATCTCTCTCGCTGCACGGACCACAAAGGAACCGTACCGCTTACCTGGCTGTCGAGAAGTTCTCTCAATCGGCCCCGACACACTCACCGCAGCGACCACTCGACCCGACGCGTCTCGCACCGGAGCGGAAACAGACGCCACCCCGGCCTCGCGCTCGCCCACACTCTCGATCCACTCCCCTGCCGTTTGATCGGCACTCGTCAAGACACGAGCTGCTGATCCTGCAGAGAGTGGAAGCCGGGCACCCAGTGGCACGATCGTGCGTAATCCGTGCAGCGACTGCAAAGCAGCAATACACACACGCTCCTCGCCGTCGCGAACAAACAGCTGCACGCTCTCACCAGTTTCATCTCGCAGAATCGCAAGGGCAGATGCCGCCGCAGTAGCGAGGGGCCATGCGTCCGCCGCCGCCTGTCCCAGAGAAAGCAATCGGGTCCCGAGCATGAATCGACCATCGACGTCGCGCCGAACAAGACCATGGCGTTCAAGCGCCGTCGCAAGACGATGAGCAGTCGCCCGAGGCAGTCCCGTCACCCCAACGAGTTCCGACAGCGACAACGAGCGGACTTCGAGCGCGTTGAGCACGTCAACCGCCTTGTCTAAAACACCCACACCACCTATAGTGTTTCCCACGGAGCAAGATTAGCGTCCCATTATATGAGACGCAAACGGCGCCGTCCGGAACTCACGTCATTGTCAGTGCCGGCCAACCTCCCGAACAGGAGCAGAACATGGCCCCGAGAACCCTTTCGCAAAAACTTTGGGACGATCACGTCGTACATCGCGCCGACGGCGAGCCCGACGTGCTCTACATCGATCTCCACCTCGTGCACGAAGTGACCTCGCCACAGGCCTTCGACGGTTTGCGTCTGAGTGACCGAACTGTTCGGCGACCTGAACTCACCGTTGCCACCGAGGACCATAACGTCCCCACTTCCGATATCGACCAACCCATCGCCGATCCGATCTCGCGCAAACAGGTTGATGTGTTGCGGGCCAATACTGCCGAGTTCGGCATTGTCGAACACGCCATGGGTACTCCCGGTCAAGGCATCGTGCATGTGATCGGACCGGAACAAGGTCTGACCATGCCGGGCATGACCATCGTGTGCGGCGACAGCCACACAGCTACGCACGGCGCGTTCGGCGCGCTGGCCTTCGGCATCGGTACTTCTGAAGTTGAACATGTCATGGCCACCCAGACACTCCCCCAGCATCCAGCTTCAACCATGGCAGTGAACGTGAACGGTGCACTTCCCGACGGCGTCACCGCCAAAGATCTCGTGCTGGCCATCATCGGTCGTATCGGCACCGGAGGTGGCATCGGTTCGGTTATCGAATATCGCGGCGAAGCGATCCGTTCGCTGTCGATGGAAGGCCGCATGACGGTGTGCAACATGTCGATCGAAGCAGGTGCCAAAGCTGGCCTCATTGCTCCCGACGAAATCACCTTCGACTACCTCAAGGATCGCAAGTACGCACCGACTGGTGCCGACTGGGACGCTGCTGTTGCGTACTGGCGCACACTCCCCACCGATGACGGTGCCGTATTCGACAAGGTTGTCGACATCGACGCCACAAAACTTCGTCCCTTCGTTTCATGGGGAACCAATCCTGGTCAGGTCATCGAGCTCGATAGCAATGTGCCCGATCCGGCATCGTTCGCCGATTCCGGAGAACGCGATGCTGCATCTCGCGCCCTTGAGTACATGGGCCTCACCGCTGGCATGCCGATCAAAGACATTCCTGTGCAGACCGTGTTCATCGGTTCGTGCACCAACAGTCGCATCGAGGATCTTCGTGCCGCAGCTGCGGTTGCCGAAGGTCGTCAGGTTGCGGCCGGAGTGCGGGCCATGGTCGTACCGGGTTCATTCATGGTGAAGGGTCAAGCCGAAGCCGAGGGCCTCGACAAGATTTTCACCGCGGCCGGATTCGACTGGCGTGAACCGGGTTGTTCCATGTGTCTCGCCATGAACCCCGACAAGTTGGCGCCGGGTGAGCGTTCGGCATCAACCTCGAACCGCAATTTCGAAGGACGACAGGGCAAGGGTGGCCGTACTCACCTCGTCTCCCCCGCTGTCGCTGCTGCAACCGCAATTGCCGGAACCTTCGCCGATCCTCGCGATCTGGCCTGAGAGAACTGAGCACATCATGGAACCAGTCATCACCATCACCGGAACCGCACTCCCCCTCGACCGATCTGACGTCGACACTGATCAGATCATCCCGAGCGATTGGCTCAAGCGCGTCGAACGCACTGGCTTTGGCCAGGGGCTCTTTTCAGAGTGGCGTGAAGATCCCGAGTTCGTCATGAACCTTCCGCAGTTTGGCGAGGCCAACATCCTTGTTGCCGGGGCCAACTTCGGCGTGGGTTCATCTCGAGAACACGCCGTGTGGTCGATCATGGATTACGGCTTCAAAGCCGTCATCGCTCCTCGCTTCGGCGACATCTTCCGCAATAACTCTGCCAAGAACGGACTCGTCCCCGTCGTGCTCCCCGCCGACGTAAGCGAGCGCATCCTGCGTGCCGTTGAAGCCGACCCGACCGTTGAAATCACCATCGACATCGCCACCAAGCGCGTTGTCGTTGCTTCGCTCGATATCGACGTGGAGTTTCCGCTCGACAATTCTACCCAAGAACGATTCCTGAATGGCCTCGATGACATCGCCATCACACTTCAGCACGTCGATGCGATCGCGGCCTTTGAGGCCACTCGACCGGCGTGGATGCCGGCAACGAATCGCTGAACTAACTGAGCGAGCCCGGCCGTGAAACTGCGTTCGGGTCTTCGCCGGTGTCACGAACTCGCACAATGCGGTTCAGTGCGTTGAGTAGTGCTCGGGCTGAAGCTTCGACTACATCGGTGGACAGGCCACGGCCTGGCATCGAAACACCATCAACCTCAAAGCGCAGGGCAACGTCGGCCAATGCATCGACCCCACCGGTGACCGAGGTGACGGCGTAATCGGTGAGAGTGCCAGTGATGCCGGTCGCAGTATGGATTGCGGCGCAGGCGGCATCGACCATGCCCGAACCTTCCGCAGTCGCTTCGATCTTGGTGCCGTCATGATCGAGCACAATCGTTGCCGTAGGCGTGGAACTCGAACCACCATGGCTATCGAGCGAGATAAGCGAGAAGGCATAGCGAACGGTGTCGCCCATTTCTTCGGCGACCAATGCTTCGAGGTCGGCATCGCTCAGTTCGACCTTGCGGTCGGCCAATTCCTTGAAGCGAGTGAACACCTGATTCAGCGCGTCGCCGTGCAGGTCGTAACCCATCTTCTTCAGTGTGTCGGCGAACGCGTGACGACCTGAGTGCTTGCCCAGAACAATCTTCGATTCGCCCTGACCAACAGCGGCTGGGTCCATGATCTCGTAGGTGGTGCGCTCATTCAACACGCCGTGCTGATGAATGCCAGATTCATGCGCAAACGCATTACGACCAACAACCGCCTTGTTGTACTGCACCGGATAACCGGTCAGGCGGCTGACCAGACGTGACGTGCGGGCCAACTCTTCTGACTTGATGCCGGTATCGATGCCTCCGAAGTAATCGGAACGGGTACGCAGCGCCATCACGATTTCTTCGAGCGCAGCATTACCAGCGCGCTCACCCAAACCGTTGACCGCACACTCGACCTGACGGGCACCCAGTTGCACTGCTGCCAACGAGTTAGCGACGGCCATTCCCAGATCGTTATGGCAATGGGTAGAGATGACGTAATCGCCCTTAACGAAGTTGCGGACATTGGCCAAACGTTCGGCGTATTCCTGCGGCACCGCAAAACCCACGGTGTCGGGAATGTTCAGCGTTGTTGCGCCGTTGTCGACTGCGATCTGCAGAACCTCACACATGAAGGTGAAATCAGAACGCGATGCATCTTCCGGCGAGAATTCAATATCGTCGGTATAGGAACGAGCGCGAGCAACGCCGGCCGCAGCTTCGGCCTTCACCTGATCGGGAGTCATCCGCAGCTTGTGCTTCATATGGGTTTCGCTGGTGGCAATGAAAACGTGAATACGAGGATGCTCCGCCGACTCAATTGCTTCCCAGCACCGATCGATATCGCCAAGTGCGGTGCGAGACAGCCCACAAATCACTGGTCCGCGCACAGACTTGGCGATGGCCTGCACCGATTCGAAATCGCCTTGGCTGGCGATCGGGAACCCGGCCTCGATGACATCGACACCAAGACGAGCGAGTTGTTCCGCGATCTCAACCTTCTCGCCCTGATCGAGCGAGATTCCTGGCGACTGTTCGCCGTCACGAAGGGTCGTGTCAAAAATGATGACCCTGTCGTTGGTTGCAGTGGTGTCGGTGGTGCTCATAAAGGTGCCTTTCAGGGCATGTGGTGTAGCTCGGGGAACAAACAGAAACTGGCCGGAGAACGAAAAAACCTCCCGGCCCGAGGGCGCAGGAGGTTGGCAGGCGCCATATGTGGCACCCGCCTAACGAAGTAGAAGCTCCAAAGCAATAGAACGCATGGCAAGAGTCTGCCGGGTTCCTATGGCGAAAGCAACCATGGGGCAATCCCCCACTACCCCAAAGGGAGCGCTGGCCTCAGATGGCGTCGACGGAAACAATGCCTTCGACTGCACGGAGGCGCTCGCATACCTCAGCCGGAACCGCATCGGTGATGGACAGCACCATCATCGCGGAGGCGCCGCTCGGGGCCTGGCCGACGTCCATATCGGCGATATTGAGACCCGATTCACCAACGATGGTGCCGACGAGTCCGATCATGCCGGGGCGGTCGTCGTTACGAACCACGAGCATGTGATTGGCCGGCGGAACATCAACGCGGTGATCGTCGACCATCACGAGGCGAGCTTCACCATCGAGACCCATGAGGGTGCCAGCAAGCGAGTGAGCGCCACCCCGAATGGTGATGAGGTTCACGAAGTTATGCGCCGTGGTCGTGGTGGTTTCGGTAACGGTGATACCGCGTTCTTCGGCCATCTTCGGCGCGTTCACATACGACACCGGATCATCGCTGATGCGACCAAAGAAACCCTTGAGCAACGACAACGTGAGGATGCGCGTGTCGTAGCCGCCGATTTCCCCTTCGTAGGAAACCTCGAGTGCCTCGACACCCGTGGCGAGTCCGCCAAAGGTTGCACCGAGTCGTTCGGCAAGCGAAAGGAACGGGCGAACGGTTTCGCTGGCTTCAGCAGCGTTGACGTTTACCGCGAACGGGACGAATTCACCGGCAAGTGCGAGGCCAACCATTTCGGCAATGGTGTCGCCGGCTTTGTCCTGCGCTTCGTGCGTGCTGGCACCGAGATGCGGAGTGACAACAACCTCGGGGAGTTCAAAGAGCGGAGATTCGGTGGTGGGTTCCTTATCGAACACGTCGATGGCAGCGCCACCAACATGACCAGAACGAATCGCGTCAGCCAGATCGCTTTCGACGATGATGCCGCCACGAGCCACATTCACGATGCGAATGCCCTTCTTCGCCTTGGCTAAGCGCTCAGCGTTAATAAGGCCAACGGTTTCGGGAGTTTTGGCTACATGCAGCGTGACGAAATCGGAAACAGAAAGGAGCGCGTCGAGATCGACGATCTCGATGTTAATCTGGCGAGCCATCTCGGGAGAAACGAAGGGGTCGTAGGCCACGATCTTCATTCCGAAGGCCATTGCCCGTTGTGCAACCAACTTGCCGATACGACCAAGGCCGACAACACCAAGTGTCTTGTCGGAAAGTTCAATGCCGGTCCAGCGACTGCGTTCCCAGCGGCCAGCAACGAGAGCGGCATGAGCTTGGGGAACGTTGCGTGCCATCGACAGCAACAACGCCATGGTGTGTTCGGCAGCGGACAGAATGTTGGACTGAGGCGCGTTCACAACCATGACACCGCGTTCGGTGGCGGCCGCGGTGTCGACATTGTCGAGACCAATACCAGCGCGACCAACCACGATGAGGTCGGTTCCAGCAGCCAGGACCTCAGCGGTGACATCGGTAGCCGAACGGATGATGAGCGCGTGGGCTCCCTTGATGGCCTCGACGAGCTGCTCGGGGCTCAGACCCTCCTGCACATCGACGGTGTGTCCAGCAGCGCGGAGGCGATCGAGGCCGCCATCAGCGATGGTTTCAGTAACAAGAATCCGTGCCATAGGGGTCCATCCTTACGGGCGCAACGGTGCGTCGCCAACCCAGTTGCGTGAAGAGTCAGAGATGAGCGATATCGATGGGCTCGACATCGTCGGCGAGATCGAAACCAAGCACCTTGCTATAGAAGTAGGCCTCGGCCTCAAGCGCTCGTTTGATCGTGGCGGCTTGACGGAAACCATGCTGTTCGCCCTCGAATTCGAGGTAGGCCCACGGCACGCCATTGGCATCGAGCGCTTCGACAATCATTTGCGATTGGTTCGGTGGCACGATTTCATCTTCAAGGCCTTGCAACACGATTAAGGGACATTCGAGGTCTTCGACGTGATGGATCGGAGAACGCTCGACGTAAATGTCGCTGCGGGCCGGCCAAGGGCCAACGAGCGAGTCGAGATAGCGAGCTTCGAACTTGTGTGTGTCGCGGGCCAGGGCTTCAAGATCGGCCACGCCGTAAAGACTGCAGCCAGCAGCGAAAACATCGCGGAATGTGAGAGCGCTCAGCGTGGTGAAACCGCCAGCGCTTCCACCGCGGATAATGAGTCGATCGCGATCGGCATCACCGCGATCGATGAGAAGACGCGTTGCGGCGATGGAATCGTCGACATCAGCCGCCGTAGTTGACATCGACAACGCCGAAGCCGCGTGACGTCCAGAACTGCACCCCGAGATTGAGTTGCGGACGAGCAGCTGACGTGGGCCCGCCGTGACTCAAAACAATGAGCGGCGCGCGCTCGTCGTCGGGCGCTGAAAAGTCTGGGTTTGTTGGCGGGTAGTACAGACCGTGGGCGAACCGATCACCCGAGGTTGCGAACGTGATCGGCTCAGGCGTCGAGTACCACTCGATACCGACGCCTAAGTCGCGTGCTGGCCGCAACGGTGCCGAAAGAACTGAGGTCGAACCGTCAATATCGGGCTTCGATGGAATATCGAGCACGGCGACGACGGCTTCGGAGGTTGGCGACGCTCCGACAACAACTGCGCCGTAACCAAACGCGCGCACTGAGGACAGCGCGGTGAACGGCGACTCGAGCGGAACCATCGCACCGCCGCCAGCGGGAATGACACCGAGATGATCGATGCCCAACCTGAACCAGGCAACGAGAATGCGCCCGTCGGCAAGGATCGCGTAGCGCGAATTATCGAACACCCAATGCGGCACACCGATTTCCGCATCGACTGGCGCAATCGGAAGTGCTTCAGCAGCAACACCATTCGCAACGAGTTCATGAACTGCATCAGCGGAGACTCGATAGAGGTTCCACCAATCGGTGCGATCCGAGATGAACAACAACGACCCATCGGGCGCCCACTCGGGCTGCGTAATGGATTCATCGCGGCCACCGGCAACAACACGAGTGTCGCCAACAACGATCTGTCCATCGTCCGACTGATCGTCGTACATCGAAGCAACGCAAAGTTCGGTGCCGTCCCATGGCATATCGGGATGGTTCCAACGGAACCACGTGAGCACGTTGCCGGAAGGATTCACACGAGGTGCAGCAACAAAATCGGAACCCGAAACGAGAACAACTGGTTCGGCCGGTTCACCGTTGTGATGCACGCGCACCGCAACAATCTCGTTGATTGGTTCGGCGTCGGCGCTTTCGTGTCGTTCGCGTACACACACCACCCATCGGCCATCGGCAGTGAATCGACCGTCGGCGTAACGATCGCTATGACGGTCGGCGGGCTCAGGAGTCAGAGGCGTTGGGGTCGAGGTGCCAGCAGCCAAGCGATAGAGCCGTTGGTCCGCCCAATTCACGAACACAACATCGGAACCATGCAGCCACCACGCACCGCCGCCGTATTCGTGCACACGCGTGCGCGCACCGAAACCCTCGGGCAGAACATCGACGGCTCCGCCACCGGGATGATGGCGGACCAACTGCACCCGTCCACCCTCTTCGGGTCGAGCTTCGCTCCACCAGACATCGTTGCCGCCGACGAAAACCTCGCCGATAGAGACTGATTTGGAAACGATGAGATCGGTGGTGATCGGCGAAGACCACGAACCGAACGGCGCAGTTGTCATCAGTTGATCAGCTGCTCTTTGCGACGAGTTCCGCTATGCGGCCGATGCCTTCGACGATGTCAGCATCACTGACAGCAAAAGAAATACGTACATACCCCGGCGCATCAAATGCTTCGCCAGGAACAAGCGCAACCTTTGCCTGGTCGAGAATGACCTCGCACAGTTCCGAGGTTGTCGTGGGCGTTACGTCGCCGAAGTTGCGACCGAACAAACCTTCCATCGACGGGAACGCATAGAACGCACCTTGGGGAACCATGCAGGTGACCCCGGGAATGTCATTGAGTAGCCCATGAATGAGGATCGCACGACGAGCAAATGCTTCGCGCATTTCTTCGACACATTCGAGACCACCTTCGAGCGCGGCGATAGCGGCACGCTGAGAAACGTTGGCCACGTTTGATGTCGAATGCGACTGAAGGTTGGTGGCAGCCTTAATGAGATCGGCAGGACCGATCATCCAGCCGACGCGCCAACCCGTCATGGCATAGGTCTTCGCCACGCCGTTGAGAATCACGCAGGTGTCGGCAAGACCAGGAACCTCAGCCAGGATCGAGGTGAACACGTTGTCGTCGAAGGTGAGGTGTTCGTAGATTTCATCGGTGATGACCCAGATGCCGTGCTTGAGGGCCCACTCACCAATTGCACGAACTTCTTCGGGCGGGTACACCGCTCCGGTTGGGTTCGAAGGCGAAACGAACACAAGCGCCTTAGTCTTGTCTGTGCGCGCTGCTTCAAGTTGTTCAACGGTGACGCGGAAACCTGATTCAACATCGGTGGAAAGCACAACCGAAACTCCACCGGCGAGTGCGATGGGCTCGGGATAGGTGGTCCAGTACGGCGCCGGAAGCAGAACTTCATCGCCAGGGTTCAACAGTGCTTCGAAGGTGTTGTAGACGGCATGCTTTCCGCCATTAGTGACGAGCACCTGACTCGGAGAGACCACAACATTGGAATCGCGAAGCGTCTTGGCTGCGATCGCTTCTTTCAGTTCCGGCAGACCAGCAGCAGGGGTATAGCGATGATTCTTGACGTCGCGAGCAGCTTCAATGGCCGCCTCGACCACATGGGCCGGTGTCGGGAAGTCAGGCTCACCTGCACCGAACCCGATGACGGGCTCGCCGGCGGCCTTCAGCGCTTTGGCCCGGGCATCGACCGCAAGGGTCGCAGATTCGGTGATGGCGGAGACACGGCGAGAGAGGCGCTCTGTGGCCATTGGGGAAGTCCTTGGATCGACTGAAGTGGGCGCCCGCACGCTACCGGTTCAGCGACCCTCCCCCGCATCGAATTCGGTGTGACTCACAGCGTAACGCGACCACCCTCTCGGAGTGCGACGATGGAGAGGTGAGCACATCCCCCATCACCATCCCCACCGATCTCCTTCCCGCCGACGGCCGCTTTGGTTGTGGCCCCTCGAAGGTTCGCCCCGAGGCCGTTGCAGCACTGGCTGAGGCCGGTAGCGAGTACCTCGGCACCAGCCACCGACAAGACACCGTGAAGTACATGGTGAGCCGCCTGCGCAATGGGCTGGCCGAAATGTTCGCCCTTCCCGACGGCTACGAAATCATGCTCGGCAACGGTGGCTCCACCGTGTTCTGGGATATCGCCACCTTCGGCCTCATCGATCGACGAAGCCAACATCTCACCTTCGGTGAGTTCTCGTCCAAGTTTGCGCAAGCCGCGGCTGCGGCGCCGTTCCTCGACGACCCCGTAGTCATCAAGAGCGATGTCGGAACCCACCCGCAGCCGATCGTCGACGACGCAATCGACACCTACGCGTTTACACATAACGAAACGTCAACCGGTGTCTCGATGCCGTTGGTGCGCCCTGCTGGCTCCGAAGGCAAAGCAATCGTTCTCGTCGATGCAACTTCTGCTGCTGGTGGTCTTCGCTTCGATGCCTCACAAACCGATGTGTATTACTTCGCCCCTCAGAAGTGCCTCGCGTCTGACGGCGGACTTTGGCTGGCAGCCGTCTCCCCCGCTGCTATCGAACGCATCGAAAAGATCGGTGCATCAGGGCGCTGGATTCCCGAATCGCTCAGCCTCACCACTGCGCTCGACAACTCACGCAAAGACCAGACCTACAACACGCCAGCACTTGCCACGGTGTTCCTTGCCGTACAGCAGGTCGAATGGGTAAACGACAACGGAGGCCTGCACTTTGCCGCGTCGCGGTGCGACCGTTCCGCCGAAATTATGTACTCATGGGCCGAAGCCTCTTCGTATGCATCGCCGTTTGTCGCGAATCCAGATGAGCGCAGCCACGTTGTTGCCACCATCGACTTCGACGATTCGGTTTCGGCCGACGAAGTCAACAAAGTGCTCCGCGCAAATGGCATTGTCGATACCGACAGCTACCGCAAACTTGGCCGCAATCAGATCCGCGTCGCGATGTTCCCGGCAATTGATCCCGAAGATGTCGAAGCGCTTACCAAGTGCGTCGATTACGTGGTCGAGAACCTCTGACCAACCGTTTGGCTACGGCCGAGGTTTGCGATTCCAATCAAGCGGACCGCCCGGCGCGAGTTCCTCAGGCACCGACTTACCGAGTGTGTGCGCCTGCCAGGTGACTTCGTCGTTCATCGAAAGCGGAAAGACAACCTCATCGAGCGACATGAGGTCTTCGAATTGTGCTGCCCACGATTCGGGAGCCTGATCGTTGACCAGCACTCCGTGGTTCTCGGCCAACGCAACGCGCGCGGCTCGACCTCCGCCTACGGAAAACGATTCACCCGACACCTCACACGATTGGTGACAGAGCCACACCACAAAAGAAGCAACATCTTCTGGCGGATAGTGATCGGCGAAGAGCGACGCCATGGGGCCCGGAGGCAATGAACGAGTCAGCCGGGTGTAGGCCGATGGCATGATGTTGTTGGCGAAAATGCCATGTCGACGACCTGCAGCAGCAACAGATCGAGTGAAGCCGTACATCGAAGATTTCGTCGCTGAATAGGGAATCGTGGTCGATGCACCGAACATCGCCGGCGAACCAGTAACCACAATTCGACCTCCACCACGTTCAATCAGGTGAGGCCAGGCGGCGCCCGTCACGGCAATAGAGGTCTGCAACGTTGCATCGATTGTTTCGCGCCACTCTTCAGCAGAATTCGGGCCCATGGGTGAACCGGCACCAATACCCGCGTTATTGATCACGATGTCAACGCCACCAAATGCTTCGAGAGCAGTCTGGATGATGGCGCCACCTTCGGAAATCGCATTGTGATTATCGGCGACCGCTTCGATTCCCTTGGCATGAAGCTCATCCACCACCGCGCGTGCAACGGGAACATTGTCTCCGTGCGGCCGACCAACATCATTCACGACAATGCGGCAGCCCCTTTCGCCGAGCATGTGCGCGTAGGCGCGCCCTAACCCACCACCAGCACCCGTAATGACAGCAATCTCGCCGCTGAAGACGATGTCCTCAGCCACGAGCCATTCCGCCTGCGACGACAATGTCGTCGCCAGTGACGAACGAGGACAGATCGCTGGCGAGGTACATCACCGGGCCGATGATCTCTGCCGTCTCGGCCACTCGCTTCAACGAGGTCGCCGATGCAGCACGCTCGTAAAAACCAGGGGTCATTCGTTCGGCGCCCTCAGTGAGTTCGCTTTTCACCGGACCAGGACAAATCGTGTTCACACGAATGTTCCACGGTGCGAGTTCTTTCGACAGCGTGCGCCCAAGATTGATGAGACCTGCTTTTGAAGCACCGTAAGCACCAACACCCGGACCACCGCTGTAGGCGCCAACCGTCGCAATGTTCACGATTGAACCGCCACCGGAGTCGCGCATATGTGGAGCAACGCATGTCGCCATGCGCAATGGCCCCTCGAGGTTTACGGCAAATACTTTGCGCCACAGATCGATGTTGGTATCGATCAACGAATCGCTCGTGGGATTGATGCCGGCGTTATTCACAAGAACATCGATGCGACCAAATCGTTCCATGACCTTGTCGACAAAAACTGGGATCGAATCCCACTCACCGACATGACATGCCAACGGAAATACTTCGGCACCAGTGCGTTCGGTCAACTCTGCCGCGACCTGATCACAAAGATCTTGCTTGCGGCTGCTGACCACGACCTTTGCCCCAGCGTCGGCAAAACCATCGACCATGGCCCGTCCTAACCCTTTGGTCGAACCTGTGACGATGACAACCTTGCCGCTGAAATCAAATGTTGCTTCCATGACTCCCCCTTGTTTCCCCCGAACGTAGCCGGTCAGAAACGCGAAGAG
Source organism: Actinomycetota bacterium (assembly GCA_026393455.1). Taxonomy (GTDB): domain Bacteria; phylum Actinomycetota; class Acidimicrobiia; order Acidimicrobiales; family Acidimicrobilacustridaceae; genus Acidimicrobilacustris. Next base: position 1,691 of record JAPLAE010000101.1, on the reverse strand, counting down.
GCCCGGTCATCGACCGGGCCTCTTCCAACAACTTGAGACAACCAAACACTCACTTCGCAGCGGCGAAGCCCTTGTCGAGGTCGGCGATGATGTCCTCGATTGACTCGAGGCCAACCGAAAGGCGCACGAGACCCGGCTGCACACCAGCGGTGATCTGCTCGGCTTCGGAGAGCTGTGAATGCGTTGTGGTTGCCGGCTGAATGGCAAGGCTGCGCACGTCACCGATGTTGGCAACGTGGCTGTGCAGCTCAAGCGCTTCGACAAACTTCTGTCCGGCTTCCTTGCCGCCCTTGATGATGAATGCGGGCACGGAGCCGAAGCCCTTGCCGGCGGTGTACTTCTTGGCCCGCTCATGCCACGGCGATGACGCAAGGCTGGCGTGCTGCACTTCTTCGACCTGCGAGTGTCCGGCGAGATACGCGGCAACCTTTGCGGCGTTGTCGTTGTGACGCTCCATGCGAAGGCTGAGCGTTTCGAGACCCTGGAGGAACAGGAACGAGTTGAACGGCGTGATGGCCTGGCCAAGATCACGAAGCAACTGAACACGAGCCTTGATGATGTAAGAACCAGCTCCGAGGGCGGGCCAGTACTGAAGGCCGTGGTAACTCGGGTCGGGGTCGGTAAACATCGGGAACTTGTCATTCGCCGAGAAATCGAACGAACCGCCGTCGACGACGAGGCCGCCGATTGAGGTGCCATGACCACCAATGAACTTGGTCGCCGAATGCACGACGATGTCTGCGCCCCACTCAAACGGACGAATAAGCCATGGCGACGCGACGGTGTTGTCAACGATGAGCGGAATGCCGGCCTCGTGCGCGACCTTCGAAATGCCCTCGATGTCGAGCACGTCATTGCGCGGGTTGCCAATAGTCTCGCCGTAGAACGCCTTGGTGTTCGGACGGATCGCATTGCGCCATTCGTCGAGATTGTCAGGATCTTCGACGAACGTTGCGTCGATACCAAACTTCGGAAGTGTGTAGTGAAGAAGGTTGTAGGTGCCGCCGTACAACGCTGCTGAGGCAACGATGTGGCTTCCCGCTTCAGCGAGGTTCTGAATGGCAAGCGCTTCGGCAGCCTGACCCGATGCGACTGCAAGTGCGCCTGGAAGACCAACTGCGGTTGCCGTTGCCCCTTCAAGCGATGCGATACGAGCTTCGAAAACGCCCTGCGTCGGGTTCATGATGCGGGTGTAGATATTGCCGATCTCGGCCAGAGCGAACAGGTTCGCAGCGTGGGTCGTGTCTCGGAACTGATACGAGGTCGTTTGGTAGATCGGAACCGCGCGCGCACCGGTGGTGGGGTCGGGCTCCTGGCCTGCGTGAATCTGACGGGTATCGAAACCCCAGTTATCGCTCATGGTCACTCCTCATCGATCAACCGGCTCGGGCCGGTCGGACAGGAGCGAGACTCTAGGGGCCTAATCCCGACCAATCAACTCAACAATTAGAATCAGGCAGAGATCGCAGGCGGAAAGATGGCCGGTCGACCGCTATCGCACGATGTCGCACATGTGCTACAACATCGTCATGGCCCTCACCTCTGACCCGCCCACAGTCGGCGCCCGTGAACTTCGCAACGAAACCCGGTCGGTCCTTGATCGCGTCCTCGAAGGCGACACCGTCATCGTCACCCTCGACGGGCGTCCTGTCGCCCGCATCGAACCCATCAGCACCAAACCACGTTGGGTC